>NZ_JBFTJF010000009.1:0-253341 GCF_056395305.1 Variovorax sp. 10L426
CCAACATCGTCGAGAAGGCGATGGGCTCGATCGTGAAGTCGGGCAGCGCGCCGATCTCGGGCGTGATCTCGCCGGGCGAGAAGGTGCGCCAGAAGGGCCTGATCTACGCGGCGACGCCGGCCAGCGATTTCATCTGCGGCACGCTGCAACTCGCTGCGGGCATCAACCTGCATGTCTTCACGACCGGCCGCGGCACACCCTATGGACTGGCCGAAGTGCCGGTCATCAAGGTCGCCACGCGCAGCGACCTCGCGCGCCGCTGGCACGACCTGATGGACGTCAACGCAGGCCGCATCGCCGATGGCGAGGTGACCATCGAGGACGTAGGCTGGGAACTGTTCCGGCTCATGCTCGACGTGGCGAGCGGCAAGAAGAAAACCTGGGCGGAGCAGTGGAAGCTGCACAACGCACTGGTGCTCTTCAATCCCGCGCCCGTGACCTGAACTCAAGTTTGACCCATCGAAAGCCCGCAACCTCCAACAATCGGAACCGCGGCATTCCAACCCCTGGAGACAACATGCAACGCCGCACCCTCATCCAAACCGCCGCCCTCGCCTCGCTCGGCGCGGCCCTTCCGCAATTGCCTGCCTTCGCGCAGGCCCAATGGCCAACCGGGAAGACGATCACCTACCTCGTCCCCTTCCCGGCCGGCGGCACGACCGATGTGCTGGGCCGCCTGATCGCACAGAAGCTCGGCCCGGTGCTCGGCACCAACGTCATCGTCGACAACAAGGGCGGCGCCGGCGGCAGTGTCGGCTCCGAGGTCGCCTCGCGCGCCGCGCCCGATGGCTACATGCTGCTGGGCGGCACCATCAGTTCGCACGCCATCAACGTGAGCCTGTATCCGAGGATCGGCTACGACCCATTGAAGTCCTTCGCGCCGGTGACGCTGATCGGCACCAATCCCGTCGTGCTGGTCGTCAACCAGGCCAGTCCATTCAAGACGCTCAAGGACGTGCTGGCGGCCAGCAAGGCCAAGCCCGGTGGCCTGTCCTCGGCTTCAGCCGGGACGGGCACCTCGCAGCACCTGGCGCTCGAACTCCTGGCGTACAAGTCCGGCGTCAAGTTCACGCACATCCCTTACAAGGGAAGCGGCCCGGCCATCCAGGACGTGATCGGCGGACAGGTCGACATGATGTTCGACACCACGGTGGTTGCGGGCCCGCACATCCAGAGCGGCAAGCTGCGCGCGATCGCGGTCACCTCGGCCAAGCGCCTGCCTTCGATGCCGGACGTGCCCACGATCGCCGAATCGGGCATCCCCGGGCTCACGGATTTCGAAGTGGTGTCGTGGCAGGCGATCTTCGTGCCGGCCGGCACGCCCGCGCCGATCATCGATCGCCTGCACACCGAGATCCGCAAGATCCTCGCGCAGCCCGACATGCAGGAGAAGCTCAAGAGCTTCGGCATGGAGCCAGCCGACATGACGACTGCACAGATCGCGGCCTTCCAGAAGGCCGAGGTCGAGAAGTGGGCGCAGGTGATCAAGGCGGCGAATATCAAGGCGGAGTGAACTGCCCCCCGAGGGGGCCGCAGGCCGCGTTGGGGGGGCCGGCGCCCGCCTGAGCGCTCGTTAGAATCGCCCACCCATTCGCCAAAAAAGCAGCCTTGTCCGATCGCTTTGCCGTCCTGCCTCAGTACCTGCTCCCCAAGCAAGCGCTGACCTCTTTCGCCGGATGGGTCGCGGGCAAGGAACGCGGGTCCGTCACGACCTGGATCATCCGCCGCTTCGTCGCGAAGTACGGCGTCGACATGGGCGAGGCGCTCGACAGCGACATCGCGAGCTACCCGAGCTTCAACGACTTCTTCACGCGCGCGCTGAAACCCGGCGCGCGTCCTATCGCGCGGGCCGACCTGGTGTCGCCCGTCGACGGCGCCATCAGCCAGTTCGGCCCGATCGAAGGCGACCAGATCTTCCAGGCCAAAGGCCACAGCTACTCGACCACCGCGCTGGTCGGCGGCGACAAGGCGCTCGCCGCGCAGTTCACGCAGGGCAGTTTCTCCACGCTGTACTTGAGCCCCAAGGACTACCACCGGATCCACATGCCCTGCGACGGCCGCCTGCTGCGGATGATCCATGTGCCCGGCGACCTCTTCTCGGTCAATCCGACCACGGCGCGCGGCGTGCCGGGCCTCTTCGCGCGCAACGAGCGCGTGGTGTGCGTCTTCGAGACGGCACGCGGCCCCTTCGTGCTGGTGCTGGTGGGCGCGACCATCGTCGGCAGCATGGCGACCGTGTGGCACGGCGTGGTGAATCCGCCGCGCAGCGGCGAGGTGCGCGAATGGCACTACGCCGACCAGCAAATCACGCTCCGGCAAGGCGAAGAGATGGGCCGCTTCCTCCTGGGCTCCACCGTCGTGATGCTGTTTCCCGCACCGCCGGTGATCTTCAACCCGGCATGGGCGCCCGCGCGCCCGATCCGCCTGGGCGAGGCGATGGCCACCTACGCAGATCACGTCGCTTGATGTAGCGAACGGGCCACAGCCCGCATCCGGCTTGCATTCACAGCTATAAAACTTGTAGCAATCGACCTTTCGGGATATAGTCGCCGGCCATTTTGAGTGGTCACGCACCTGTCATAAGAAAAACAGGCGGACATCAGGCCGTCGCGCCCCGAGGAGATGAAGTCGATGAGCAGCAAGGAAAACGCAGCCGTCAGCCAATTGCTCGCGCTGCTGGAAGCTCGCTACGCGCTGCGCGTCCTCTGGGCCCTCCGGGACGGCCATGCGCAGACCTTCCGCCTCTTGCAGGACAGCGTCGGCAGCATCACGCCCAACACGCTCAACACCCGCATCAAGGAATTGCGTGAAGCAGGCCTCGTCAACCACGGCCGCGAGGGCTACAGCCTGACGCTCAGTGGGCAGGATCTGCTCAAGCGGCTTTCCGACCTGCAGGCCTTCGCCGGGAAATGGCAGCAGGGCCAGGTCAAGAAAGCGCCCCCGCCCACCCCCTGAAGGCCCGACCTGCGATCGAGCCCCGGCGGGGGCGGTCCCGGCCTCGTTAAACTGCGCGGTTTCCTTCCACATTCCAAGGAGCGAACCATGCCCACCACCCCCTCCGGCCTCCAGTACGAAGACACCACGGTCGGCGACGGCGCCGAAGCCAAGGCTGGCCATCACGTGCACGTGCACTACACCGGCTGGCTCTACAACGACGGCGTACAAGGCGCCAAATTCGACTCCAGCCGCGACCGCAACGACCCCTTTGCCTTCTCGCTCGGCGCCGGCCAAGTCATCAAGGGCTGGGACGAAGGCGTCGCCGGCATGAAAATCGGCGGCAAGCGCACGCTGATCATCCCGGCCTCCCTGGGCTACGGTGCGCGCGGTGCAGGCGGCGTCATCCCACCGAACGCCACCCTGAAGTTCGACGTCGAGCTGCTCGACGCGCATTGAGCTGTTTCAGCTCCCCAAAACGCGCCCTCACCGGCGCATTTTTTTGCCTTGAAAACCTTGGCGCCTGGCCCCAGATGCCTGCCTATTGTTTGTTTTCGTTGATTTCCGGCCTGGCCGCCGGCTTTTTTGAGCATGTCAGACCCGCAAAACCCCCAACTGAACCCTGATTCCTTGCAAGGCGAGCCCAGCCCAGAAGAACTGGAAGCCGCGCAAGCTGCGAACGAGGCCGACGCGCTCGCCTCCGCCCAGGCCGAGATCGCCGAGCTCAAGGCGAAGAACGCCGAGCTGGCCGACCAGTTCCTGCGCGCCCAAGCCGACGTGCAGAACGCGCGCCGCCGTGCGGACGAAGAAGTCAGCAAGGGCCGCAAGTTCGCGATCGAAGGATTCGCCGAAAGCCTCCTGCCCGTGCTGGACAGCCTGGAAGCCGGACTGACAGTGCAGGACGCGACGATCGAGCATCTGCGCGAAGGCACCGAAGCCACGCTGCGGCAACTCAAGAGCGCGCTGGAGCGCAACAAGGTCATCGAAATCGCCCCCGCGGCCGGCAGCAAGTTCGATCCGCACCTGCACCAGGCGATCTCCGTGGTGCCGGCGCCGGACCAGGCGCCCAACACCATCGTCGGCGTTCTGCAAAAGGGCTACACGATCGCGGACCGCATCCTGCGCCCCGCCCTCGTGACCGTCAGCAGCCCGAGCTGAAAACCCACAAGAAACCCACAGGAAACCCCCGCTTCATCCCTTGAATCGCACCCGGTTATCCACAAGTTCACAACAACCTCATTTCAGATTCCCAGGAGCAACAACATGGCCAAAATCATCGGCATCGACCTCGGCACCACGAACTCGTGCGTGTCGATCATGGAAGGCAACGCCACGCGCGTGATCGAGAACTCTGAAGGCGCCCGTACGACGCCTTCGATCGTGGCCTACCAGGAGGACGGCGAAGTGCTGGTCGGCGCCTCGGCCAAGCGTCAGGCGGTCACCAACCCCAAGAACACCATCTACGCGGTCAAGCGCCTCATCGGCCGCAAGTTCGAAGAAAAAGAAGTCCAGAAGGACATCGACTTGATGCCTTACAGCATCACCAAGGCCGACAACGGCGACGCCTGGGTCGAAGTGCGCGGCAAGAAGCTCGCGCCCCAGCAGATCAGCGCCGAAATCCTGCGCAAGATGAAGAAGACGGCCGAAGACTATCTCGGCGAGACGGTGACCGAAGCGGTCATCACCGTGCCGGCCTACTTCAACGACAGCCAGCGCCAGGCCACCAAGGACGCCGGCCGCATCGCGGGCCTGGACGTCAAGCGCATCATCAACGAGCCAACCGCTGCAGCGCTGGCCTTCGGCCTCGACAAGCACGACAAGGCCGACCGCAAGATCGCCGTGTATGACCTCGGCGGCGGTACCTTCGACATCTCGATCATCGAGATCGCGGACGTCGACGGCGAAAAGCAGTTCGAAGTGCTGTCGACCAACGGCGACACCTTCCTCGGCGGCGAGGACTTCGATCAGCGCATCATCGACTACATCATTTCCGAGTTCAAGAAGGAACAAGGCGTCGACCTGAGCAAGGACGTGCTCGCGCTGCAACGCCTGAAGGAAGCGGCTGAAAAGGCCAAGATCGAACTGTCGAACAGCGCCGCGACGGACATCAACCTGCCCTACATCACGGCCGATGCCTCGGGTCCGAAGCACCTGAACATCAAGCTGACGCGCGCCAAGCTCGAAAGCCTGGTCGACGAACTGATCGAACGCACCATCGCCCCCTGCCGCACCGCCATCAAGGATGCCGGTGTCAGCGTCTCCGACATCAGCGACGTGATCCTGGTCGGCGGCATGACCCGCATGCCCAAGGTGCAGGACAAGGTCAAGGAGTTCTTCGGCAAGGACCCGCGCAAGGACGTGAACCCCGATGAAGCCGTGGCCGTCGGCGCCGCCATCCAGGGCCAGGTGCTCTCGGGCGACCGCAAGGACGTGCTGCTGCTGGACGTGACCCCGCTGTCGCTCGGCATCGAGACCATGGGCGGCGTGATGACCAAGATGATCACGAAGAACACCACGATCCCGACGAAGTTCGCGCAGACCTTCTCGACCGCCGAGGACAACCAGCCGGCCGTGACGATCAAGGTGTTCCAGGGCGAACGCGAGATCGCCTCCGGCAACAAGCTGCTCGGCGAATTCAACCTCGAAGGCATTCCGCCGGCCTCGCGCGGCACGCCGCAGATCGAGGTGAGCTTTGACATCGACGCCAACGGCATCCTGCACGTCGGCGCCAAGGACAAGGGCACCGGCAAGGAAAACAAGATCACCATCAAGGCGAACTCGGGCCTGTCGGAAGACGAGATCCAGAAGATGGTGAAGGACGCCGAACTCAACGCGGCCGAGGACAAGAAGAAGGTCGAACTGGCCCAGGCTCGCAACCAGGGCGAAGCCATGGTTCACAGCGTGAAGAAGTCGCTCGGCGAACACGGCGCAAGCCTGGATGCCGGCGAAAAGGAAAAGATCGAAGCTGCGATCAAGGACGTCGAGGAAGCCCTGAAGGGTGAAGACAAGTCCGCCATCGAGGACAAGACCAACACGCTGATGACCGCCAGCCAGAAACTCGGCGAGAAGATGTACGCTGACGCGCAGGCAGCGGCCGGTGCGGCCGGCGGCGCGGCCGGCGCTGGCCCGGAAGCTGCAAGTGCCCCGGCGGACGACAACGTGGTCGACGCCGAAGTCAAGGAAGTCAAGAAGGGCTGATCTTCATGCCCTGAACCAAGGCTGGACCCGCTGCAAGGTGGGCCAGCCTTTTCCGCTTCCTGACCCTGCTTCCTGACGACGACTCCGCCCGACCCCGATCATGGCCAACAAACGCGACTACTACGAAACCCTCGGCGTTCCCAAGAACGCAAGCGAGGAAGAAATCAAGAAGGCTTATCGCAAGCTTGCGATGAAGCACCACCCTGACCGCAACCACGGGGACTCCAAGGACGCCGAGAACAAGTTCAAGGAGGTCAAGGAAGCCTACGAAATGCTGTCGGACTCGCAGAAGCGCGCCGCCTACGACCAGTACGGGCATGCGGGCGTCGACCCCAACATGCGCGGCGGTCCGGGCGCGGAAGGCTTCGGCGGCTTCGCGGAAGCCTTCGGCGACATCTTCGGGGACGTCTTCGGCCAGCGCGGTGGCCGCCAGGGTGGGCGACAGGTGTACCGCGGGAGCGACCTGAGCTACGCGATGGAAGTCACGCTCGAGGAGGCGGCCGACGGCAAGGACGCCCAGATCCGCATACCCAGCTGGGACGACTGCGGCACCTGCAAGGGCACAGGCGCGAAACCCGGCACCAAGCCGATCACCTGCACGACCTGTCACGGCCAGGGCGCCGTCCAGATGCGCCAGGGCTTCTTCAGCGTGCAGCAGACCTGCCCGACCTGCCATGGCTCGGGCAAGATCATCCCGGAACCGTGCACCACCTGTCACGGCCAGGGAAAGATCAAGAACAACAAGACGCTGGAAGTCAAGATCCCGGCCGGCATCGACGACGGCATGCGCATCCGCAGCACCGGCAACGGCGAACCCGGCACCAACGGCGGCCCGCCCGGCGATCTCTATATAGAGATACGCCTCAAGAAGCACGACCTGTTCGAGCGCGACGGCGACGACCTGCACTGCGTGGTGCCGGTCAGCATCACCACGGCCGCGCTCGGCGGCGAGATCAGCGTGCCGACGCTCAAGGGCCCGGCGGCGATCGATATTCCTGACGGCACGCAAAGCGGCAAGCAGTTCCGCCTGCGCGGCAAGGGCATCAAGGGCGTGCGGTCAAGCTACCCCGGCGACCTGTATTGCCACGTCCGCGTCGAAACCCCAGTCAAGCTCACCGAGCACCAGCGCAAATTGCTGAAGGAACTGGACGAGTCGCTCAAGAAGGGCGGCGAAAAGCACAGCCCGACCGACAAGGGTTGGTTCGACAAGGCCAAGGAATTCTTTAGCTGAATGTTGCTCGCCCCCAGGTTGGCTCACTTCGTGTAGCCGCCCACCCCCTACCGGGGGCAACACCGGCGGCCCGGCTGAGCCGGTTCCGCGGTGTTCATGTTGCTCGCCCCCAGGCTTTCTCACTTCGTGTAGCCGCCCACCCCCTGCCGGGGGCAACACCAGCGGCCCGGCGAAGCCGGTTCCGCGGTGTTTCACGAAGGGGGCGGGCTTCGCCGGGCGGCAACTACGGCGGAGGTGGGGTGAATTCGAAGCCTCCTTGCGCACGGAGACAGCGTGATCTTGGGCCTGCGATCAGCTCGACAAAGCGACGCGCAAGGTCTGGCTGGCGCGTGTTCGTGCTGACGGCGGCGGTGTAGATCGTGGCCAGCTCGAAAGCGGCGGGCAGTGGGCCCACGAGCGCGATACCGGGCGTGTAGTTGATCTCCGTGATCTGCGTGCAGCCGATGGCGCCGGGCGTCGGATCGGCCGCCATTTCCCTCATGGCGGTGGCGCCGTTCGGGAAGGTGCGCAGGCGCGACGCCACCGCCGCAGCAATCTCGAGCTTTTCCAGGATGGCTGCGAAATGGATGCCGGCGGTCGAACGCAGCGCATCCGGAAAATAGATCGCCCTTGCGGCAAGCAAGCTGGCCCTGAGCGCTTCGGGCGTCGCGATATCCGGCCGCGGCTCACCCTCACGGACTGCGATCCCGGTGCGAACGCGGCCCAGCGAAGACTCCGAACTCCGCACGAGGCGCCCTTCGGCCTGCAAATCGGCAATCATGGCGGCGGTGACGACCATGACGTCGCAAGGCTCGCCCGCGAGGAGCGCTTCCTTCATCGCGCCGACAGCGCCGAAACGGCCCTCGATCTTGGCGCCGGTCAGTTCCAGGAACACCCCTTGCAAAGCCTTCACCAGACCTTGCGCGGCGCCCGCGCACAGAATGTTCATTGGTCCGCCTTGGCGCCCGAGATCTTGACGATCCGCGCCCATTTGTCGATGTCCTGGCCCACGTAACGCGTGAAGTCAGCGACGTTCATCGGCATGGGTGTCGCGCCTTGCGCTTTCCAGGCGCGAATCACTTCGGGATTCGACGCGATCTTCTGCACTTCGGCGTTCAATCGCTCGACGATGGCCGTAGGCGTGCCCTTCGGCGCCATCAGGCCGAGCCAGATCGTGGCTTCATATTTGGGCACGCCGGCTTCGTCCACCGTCGGAACATCGGGCATGACCGCCGAACGCGCCAAGCCGGTGGTCGCCATTGCCTTGACCCGGCCGCCCCGCACGTGCTCCGTCATGGTCGGCACGGCGTCGAACATCATGTCGACCTGACCACCCAGGATGTCGGTGCGCGCGCCGGCGCTGCCCCGGTAGGGGATGTGGAGGATCGACACGCCCGCCATCGCCTTGAAGAGTTCGCCCGCCAGGTGATAGGGCGTGCCCGGGCCGGAGGACGCATAAGTCAGCGCACCGGGCTTCGCCTTGGCGAGCTTGATCAACTCACCCAGGTTGTTCACCGGCAAGCCGCTGCGCGTCACAAGCACGAGGTCGGAGGAATTGATGGCGGCGATCGGCACGAAGTCGCGCATCAATTGGTAAGGCTTGTTCGGAATGAGCGACTCGTTGACCGTATGCGCATTCGACATCAGGAGCAGCGTGTAGCCGTCCGGCGCGCTCTTGGCAACCACGTCGGTGCCGATGACGGATCCGGCACCGGGCCGGTCATCCACCACGAAACCCTGACCCAGCGCCTCCCCCAGCCGCACTGCGACGAAGCGCGCATAGACATCGGCCGGGCCGCCGGCGGCGAACGGCACGATGATCCGCACCGGCCGCGACGGGTAGTCCTGGGCATGGGCCGCCACACACGGCACCGCCGCAATCAGCGCCGCAGCCCACCAACGCGCCTTCAGACGCAGACATCGGGTCCACAGTGTCTTCACGGTTGTCTCCAGGTGGAGGGCGATCCGCCGTTTCGGTCACTCTCGGATTTGGTATTGATTGGTATGCTGCCACGCCAATGCAAACCAATATACCGATGGGGCCGCGTCGGGTCAATGCGAGGGCGGGTTTTCCGCAACGCCCGCCGGCGCGCGCTCAGTAGCCGAGCAGGTTGCGCCGCACGTGGACCAGGTGGCCGAGGCACAGTTCGCTGGCACGCGTGGCGTCACGGTCCTTCAAGGCCGCGACCAGGTCGCGGTGCTCACGCTGGTAGGCCAGCCGCCGTTCGGGCGTGGCGCTGCGGCGCTTCAACATGCCCCATTCGCTTTGCGCGCGGACTTCGTTCATTCGCTGGAAGACGGTGGAGATGAAGGCGTTGTGCGCGGCGTCGGCGATCGCCTCGTGCAGCTTGCCGTCCCACAACTCGAACTCCTCGATGGTCGCTGCCGCCTCGCCTCTTTCGCAGCAGTTGTCCATCCTGTCGAAGTCGGCCACGGTCGCGTTGCCGATCACCATGGTGATGATGGCGGGTTCGAGCACCAGGCGGGCGCTCATCAGTTCGGCCGGACTGGTTGCCAGCGGCGACTCGCCACTGGTGATCTCGGCCAGGGCGCGTCCCACTTCGTCGCTGACATAGGTCCCGCTGCCCACCGTCTGCGTGATCAGGCCCCTGCCTTTCAGGTCCGCCAGAACCCGGCGCACGGTCGAACGACTGAGCCCGTACTGGCCGCTGAACTCCCGCTCGGTCGGCAGGCGATGGCCGGCCCGCCACGTCCGTGACTTCAGGTTCTCGAGAATCGCTTCCCGGAGGGTCAGGGCACTGTGCACGATCGCGAATTCGTTGGGTTGATGGGGGCGCTCCGATCGTAACAACCTCGGCGCGGGCCGGGCTCTATTGTGAACTTGGTATTCGATTGGTAGCATTTGGTCGCCATCGAGGAGTTCATTTTGCGCATTGCCACCTACCAATATCAAGGCCAACGGCACGTCGGCCTCGTTTCGGACGATCAAATGACGATCGCCCCGCTTCAACTCGACGCCTCCCAGGTCCATCGCGGCGCGCTGTCGCTTATCGAAGCGCAGGCGTCAGGCGGTTCCGGATTGCCACCGACCGGCAAAGCAATACCGCTGCGCGAGGTCAAGCTGGAAGCGCCGCTGCCGATGCCGCGCCGCAACATCTTTTGCGTGGGCCGCAACTACCACGCGCATGCCAAGGAGTTGTCGGGCTCGGTTTTCAAGAACAGCGCGGCCAGCGTCGACGCCTGGCCCATCGTCTTCACCAAGGTGCCCGAGTGCGTGATCGGACCCAATGACGAGGTGCAGTTGCCCGGCGAGGCCATTTCCGCGCAGATCGACTACGAAGCCGAACTTGCCGTGGTGATCGGCAAGAGCGGCCGCAACATCTCACGGGACGCGGCGATGTCGCACGTGTTCGGCTACACCATCGTCAACGACGTCACGGCGCGCGATGTGCAGATGCGGCACCAGCAGTGGGACCTGGGCAAGTCGTTCGACACCTTCTGCCCGATGGGGCCCTGGATTGTGACTACCGACGAACTCGACGGCACTCGCACCCGCGTGCGTTGCTGGGTCAACGGCGAAATGCGGCAGGACGGACAGACCACCGACCTGATCTTCGACATCCCCACGCTGATCGAAACCTGCTCGCGCGGCATCACGTTGCACGCGGGCGACGTGATCGCGACCGGGACCCCGGCCGGCGTCGGCATGGGTTTGACGCCGCCGAAGTACCTCAAGTCCGGCGACGTCGTCCGCATCGAAATCGACGGCCTGGGCGTGCTGGAGAACCGGTTCGCCTGAAATCGCACAGATCGCACACCAAGAACACGATGGAGACAACAACCATGTACCCCTCACGACGCGCGCTGCTGGGCGCCGCGCTGATCACCGTCGCCACGGGCGCGCTCGCGCAAGGCGCGTGGCCCGAAAAGCCGATCACGATGATCGTGCCCTTTCCGCCGGGCGGCGTTGCCGACACAGTGGCGCGGCCGGTGGCCGAAGCCATGTCCCGCGAACTCAAGCAACCGGTCATCGTCGAGAACAGGGCGGGCGCCGGAGGCGCCGTCGGCATCGGCTTCGTGGCGCGCGCGCCGGCCGACGGTTACACCGTGCTGATGAGCCTTTCGTCGATCTCGATCCTTCCGGAGGCCGACGCGATTCTGGACCGCAAGCCCGCGTATCAGATGAACCAGTTCAAGCCGATCGCCCGCTTCACGGCCGATCCGACGGTGCTGGTCGTGCGCGCGGATGCGCCGTGGAAGACGCTGGCCGACTTCGTTGCCGACGCGCGCGCCAAGCCCGGCACTTACAACTACGGGAGTTCAGGCAACTACGGCACCATGCATGTGCCCATGGAGATGCTGAAGAACGCAGCGGGCTTTCGCATGACGCACATTCCTTACACCGGTGCGGGCCCGGCGGTCGTTGCGCTTCTCGGAGGTCAGGTTGATGCGGTTGCGAGCGGGCCGTCGACCGTGGTGCAGCAGATCAAGGGCGGCAGGCTGCGCGCCCTGGCGCACTGGGGCGATCGGCCGCTGGCCGCGCTTCCCGAGGTGCCGAGCCTCGAACAGGCCGGATACAAGGTGAAGTTCGCGCAGTGGTCGGGGCTCTTCGTTCCTGCGGGAACGCCCGACGACATCGTCCGCAGGCTCCGGGCCGTGTCGGCCAAAGTCGCGGCAGACCCTGCCGTGGCGCAGGTGATCGAGAAGGCAGGCAGCCCCCTGGCCTATCTTGATGCACCGGAGTTCCAGGCCTACTGGAACGCGGACGCAAGCGCCATGACCGAAGCCGTCCGAAAAATCGGCAAGGTCGAATGACCCGCGCGAAATCGATGCAAAAAGGCGGCCCGACGGCCGCCTTTTTGTTGTGCGCCGGCCGTCTTTCGAATATTGATGAGCGATTGTCGCCACTTCGGCGTTTATTCGTACGCCAGCAGCACGGCCCGAACGTTGCTAATGAAAATAGATCTTCAAGAAATATGGAAAGCACCGACAGACGCACGCGACGAAACCGGACAGGTTACGCTGCTGATCGTGCGTCAACATGTTGTGCGACACGACCATCACGTGCACTCGGATTTGTGATTGATCGAGCGTCGCGCAACTTTTCCGCTGAACTTTCGAACTTCGTTGTGGTTCTTATCCGAAAAGCAATTTGCTGGACGCGTTCTTTGTTCTATGCTTTGAGCAAGTTCCTGCTTGAGGAGTTAATCCAAAGCGTGCACACATCACCTGGCACCATTCCTGCGAACGATGCAACGTGTGCAGCACGGAGACTCCGGGCAGCGCCCCGCTGACTCGATGGAGGTGTCTATGGATGTCATCAGTAACTTCGCCGCTCGTTACGAGCGTACGCGCGAAGAGGTCCTGTCCCTGCAGGAATATCTTGAGATCTGCAAGCGGGAGCCCATGGCGTATGCCACTGCGGCCGAGCGCATGCTCGAAGCCATCGGCGAGCCCGAACTGGTGGACACGCGAAACGACCCTCGCCTGTCGCGAATCTTCGCGAACAAGGTCATCAAGATATACCCGGCGTTCCGCGAGTTCTACGGCATGGAAGACTCTATCGAACAGGTGGTGTCGTACTTCCGGCACGGCGCGCAGGGCCTCGAGGAAAAGAAGCAGATCCTCTATCTGCTCGGCCCGGTCGGTGGCGGCAAGAGCTCCATCGCCGAGCGCCTCAAGCAGCTCATGGAGCACGTGCCCTTCTATTCGATCAAGGGTTCGCCGGTGAACGAATCGCCGCTCGGTCTCTTCGACGCGACGGAAGACGGCGAGATCCTCGAGAAGGAATACGGCATCCCTCGCCGCTACCTGCAGCGCATCCTCTCGCCCTGGGCTGTGAAACGCCTCGAAGAGTACGGCGGCGATATCCGCAAGTTCCAGGTGGTCAAGCGCTACCCGTCGGTGCTGCGGCAGATCGCGGTTGCCAAGACCGAGCCCGGCGACGAGAACAACCAGGACATCTCGTCACTGGTCGGCAAGATCGACATCCGCAAACTCGAGGACTACGCGCAGGACGATCCTGACGCCTACGCCTACTCCGGCGGCCTGTGCCTCGCCAACCAGGGCCTGCTCGAGTTCGTCGAAATGTTCAAGGCGCCCATCAAGGTGCTGCATCCGCTGCTGACGGCCACCCAGGAAGGCAACTTCAAGGGCACCGAAGGCTTCGGCGCGATTCCTTTCGACGGCATCGTGCTCGCGCACAGCAACGAGAGCGAGTGGAAGGCGTTCCGAAACAACAAGAACAACGAGGCTTTCCTCGACCGCATCTACATCGTCAAGGTGCCGTACTGCCTGCGCGTGTCCGAGGAAATCAAGATCTACGAGAAGCTGGTGCGCAACTCGTCGCTGGCACATGCGCCATGCGCCCCCGGAACGCTGCGCATGATGGCCCAGTTCTCGGTGCTGACGCGTCTCAAGGAGCCCGAGAACTCCAGCATCTTCAGCAAGATGCAGGTCTACGACGGCGACAATCTGAAGGACACCGACCCCAAGGCCAAGTCCATCCAGGAGTACCGCGACTACGCCGGTGTCGACGAAGGCATGAGCGGCACCTCGACGCGCTTCGCGTTCAAGATCATCTCCAAGGTCTTCAACTTCGACAGCAGCGAGGTGGCCGCCAATCCGGTGCATCTGATGTATGTGCTGGAGCAGCAGATCGAACGCGAGCAGTTCGCGCCCGAGACCGAGCAGAAGTACCTGTCCTACATCAAGGAGCTGATGGCCCCGCGCTACGCGGAATTCATCGGCAAGGAGATCCAGACGGCGTACCTCGAAAGCTACTCGGAGTACGGCCAGAACATCTTCGATCGCTACGTCACTTACGCCGACTACTGGATCCAGGACCAGGAGTACCGCGACCAGGACACCGGCGAAGTCTTCGACCGAGGTTCGCTCAACGCCGAGCTGGAAAAGATCGAGAAGCCCGCGGGCATCAGCAACCCGAAGGACTTCCGAAACGAAATCGTCAACTTCGTGCTGCGCGCGCGCGCCGGCAATGCAGGCAAGAACCCGCTGTGGACCAGCTACGAGAAGCTTCGCACCGTGATCGAGAAGAAGATGTTCTCGAACACCGAAGAGCTTCTGCCGGTCATCAGCTTCAATGCCAAGAGCAGCGCCGACGAGCTCAAGAAGCACGAGGATTTCGTCAATCGCATGGTGCAGAAGGGCTACACCGCCAAGCAGGTGCGTCTGCTGTGCGAATGGTATTTGCGCGTACGCAAGAGTTCATGATGAGTTGAAGAAGGAGGTCAGGCCGTGGCCATGCTGCAGCAGATCATCGACCGCCGGTTGTCGGGCAAGAACAAGTCCATTGGCAACCGCGAGCGTTTCCTGCGGCGCTATCGCGAGCAGATCGGCGAAGCCGTGCGTCGCGCGGTCAGCGGCCGTGGCATCCGGGACCTCGAACAGGGCGAGGACATCACGCTGCCCAAGCGCGACGTGTCGGAGCCCGTGTTCGGACACGGCCAGGGCGGCGACCGCGAGTACGTGCATCCAGGCAATCGCGAGTACGTGAAGGGTGACCGCATCGAACGCCCGCAGGGCGGCGGTGGCTCGGGCAGCGGCTCGCAAGCCGGCGACGGCGAGGGTGGCGAGGACGATTTCGTCTTCCGCCTGACGAAGGAAGAGTTCATGCGGGTCTTCTTCGAGGACCTCGCCCTGCCCCACCTGATCCGCACGCAACTGGCCGAAGTGCCCGAGTGGAAGAGCCACCGCGCCGGCTTCGTCAGTGACGGCAACCCGAGCAACCTGCACGTCGTGCGTTCGATGCGCGGCGCCCTTGCGCGGCGCATCGCGCTCGGCGGCGACTCGCGGCGCGAGATTCGCGAACTCGAGGCCCACCTGCTGCATCTGCAACGCAGCCCGCGCGTTTCGGACGCGCTGATACAGCGTGAGATCCGCGAAACCGAGGCCAAGCTCGAAGAGTTGCGCAGCAAGGCCAAGCACGTGCCCTTCCTCGATCCGATCGACCTGCGCTACCGCAATCGAGTGCGTGTGCCGGTTCCTTCCGCCAAGGCGGTGATGTTCTGCCTGATGGACGTCTCGGGTTCGATGGACGAGGCGCGCAAGGACATGTCCAAGCGCTTCTTCATGCTGCTCTACATGTTCCTGACGCGGCACTACGAGAAGATCGACCTCGTCTTCATCCGCCACCACACGCAGGCCGCCGAAGTCACGGAGGAAGAGTTCTTCCATGCCACCGAAACCGGCGGCACGGTGGTCTCGAGCGCGCTGACCCTGATGCTCGATATCGTGCGCGCGCGCTATCCCAGCACCGAATGGAACATCTATGGCGCACAGGCAAGCGACGGCGACAACTGGCACCAGGACAGCGGCCGTTGCCGCGAACTGCTGAGCGAGCACCTGCTGCCGCTCGTGCGCTACTACGCTTATGTTCAGGTGGCCGAGGCCGAGCAGAACATGTGGGAGGAATACACCCAGCTGCTCGAATCCCACAAGAACTTCGCGATGCGCAAGGTGGCCGACGCGCAAGACATCTATCCGGTGTTCCGCGAACTGTTCAAGAAAGAGAGAGGAACGGCGTGAACGACAAGACACGAACGCCCTTGCCCAGCCCGTCGGACTGGACTTTCGAGCTGATCGAGCAATACCACGGCGAGATCGCCCGGATCGCTCGCGGCTACAAGCTGGACACCTACCCCAACCAGCTCGAGATCATCACGGCCGAGCAGATGATGGACGCCTACGCCTCGGTCGGCATGCCGGTCATCTACCGCCACTGGTCGTACGGCAAGCAGTTCATCGCGACCGAAAAGAACTACCGCCGCGGCCACATGGGCCTGGCCTACGAGATCGTCATCAATTCGGACCCCTGCATCGCCTACCTGATGGAAGAAAACACCATGGCGATGCAGGCCCTGGTGATCGCCCACGCCGCCTACGGCCACAACAGCTTCTTCAAGGGCAACTACCTCTTCAAGATGTGGACGGATGCCTCGTCCATCATCGACTACCTCGTCTACGCCCGCAAGTTCATCAGCGAGTGCGAGGAGCGCCACGGCGTGTCGTCCGTCGAAGACCTGCTCGACTCCTGCCACGCCCTGATGAATCACGGCGTCGACCGCTACCGCCGCCCGCAAAGACTGTCGCTCAGCCAGGAACAGGTGCGCCGCGAGGAGCGCGAGCATCACCTCCAGCAACAAGTCAACGACCTGTGGCGCACGCTGCCCAAGCGCGCCGGCCGCAGCGCCGAGGAAGATGAAGCGGCCAAGCGCTTTCCCGCCGAGCCGCAGGAGAATCTGCTCTATTTCATCGAGAAAAATGCACCATTGTTGGAACCCTGGCAACGCGAAGTGGTGCGTATCGTGCGCAAAATCGGGCAGTACTTCTATCCGCAGCGCCAGACACAGGTGATGAACGAGGGCTGGGCGACCTTCTGGCACTACACCCTGCTCAACACCCTCTACGACGAAGGCCTGCTGGCCGACGGCTTCATGATCGAATGGCTGCAGTCGCACACCAACGTCGTGTTCCAGCCGCCGATCGGCCATCGCGCCTACAGCGGCATCAATCCTTACGCGCTTGGATTCGCGATGTATACGGATTTGCGGCGCATCTGCGAAAAGCCGACCGAGGAGGACAAGCGCTGGTTCCCCGACCTCGCGGGTTCCGACTGGCAGACCTCGCTCGACTACGCGATGCGCAATTTCAAGGACGAGAGTTTCATCGGCCAATTCCTGTCGCCCAAGCTGATGCGGGATTTCCGCTTTTTCGCGGTGAGCGACAAGGAAAGCGAATCCGAACTCGAAGTCTCGGCCATCCACGACGACAGCGGCTACCGGCAACTGCGCGAATCGCTGTCACGGCAGTACGACCTGAATCACCGCGAGCCCAACATCCAGGTGTGGAGCGTCAACCTGCGCGGTGACCGTTCCCTCACGCTTCGCCACACGCAGCACAACAACCGCCCGCTCCACGATGACTCGCAAGAGGTGCTCAAGCATGTCGCGCGGCTGTGGGGCTTCGATGTGCACCTCGAAAGCGTGGACACCCAGGGGCGCATCAGCCACCGGAAGGTGTCGGGACCGCAGGCGTCCTAGCTGGCGGCGGCATTATTCGGGAGACACCGCGGAACCGGCTCTGCCGGGCCGCTGGTGTTGCCCCCGGCAGGGGGTGGGTGGCTACACGAAGTGAGCAAGCCTGGGGGGGAGCCCCATTTCTGCGCGGGCTTTCAGGGCCAGTTCGCGCGCGTGGCAACCCTCGATGTGGTCGTTCACCAGCCCCATCGCCTGCATGAAGGCATAGACGGTCGTCGGGCCGACAAAGCTCCAGCCTCGCTTCTTCAGATCCTTGGACATGGCCACCGATTCGGGCGAAGTCGTCATCGCTCGCAGCGCCTCGTGCGTGATGCGCTTCGGCCGCGTCGCGACTTCGGGTTCGAAACGCCACGCATAGGCCGCGAGCGAGCCGAATTCCTCCCGCAGTTCGATCACGCGCTTGGCATTGTTGATGGCAGATTCGATCTTGCCCCGATGCCGCACGATGCCCGCGTCGGCGAGCAGGCGTTCAATGTCCTTCGCGCCGAAGCGCGCCACGCGCTCGGCATCGAACTGCGCGAAGCCGCGCCTGAAGGCCTCGCGCTTGTTGAGGATCGTCAGCCAGCTCAGCCCCGCCTGGAAGCCTTCGAGACACAGCTTCTCGAAAAGCCGCCGGTCGTCCGTGACCGGAAAACCCCATTCGCTGTCGTGGTAGTCCTGGTAGGCCTGCGTCGATTCGCACCAACGGCAGCGCAAGGTGCCGTCGGAGGCTTCGAAAAGCCCTGCGTGCCCCGTCATCAGGCGGCCGGGCTCACACGCAGCAATGCCTCGATCGCGAGCGGGTAGCCCTTCACGCCGAACCCGACGATGATCCCGCGCGCCGCCGGCGAGATGTAGGAGTGATGCCGGAATTCCTCGCGCGCATGCACGTTCGAGATGTGCAGTTCGACGAGCGGCACGCTCGCGCCCTTGATCGCATCGTGCAACGCGACCGAAGTGTGCGTGTAGGCGCCCGGGTTCATCACGACGCCGAGCATGCGACCGGCCGCGACCTCGCGTCCGGCCTCGTGGATCCAGTCGATCAGCATGCCTTCGTGGTTGGACTGGCGGCACTCGATTTCCACACCGAGCTTCGCGCCTGCCTCCTGGCACATCCGCTCGACGTCGGCGAGCGTCTCGTACCCGTACTGGGCGGGCTCACGTGTTCCGAGCAGGTTGAGATTGGGACCGTTGAGGACAAGGATCTTTTTCATGGTCCGTTTTTATCAGGTGTCGCACCGCACTACCACTGGCTCCGGCCCTTGGATCCGCGGTAAAACACGCCATGCTGAAAACACTGGATCCGCTGCTCGGCCCCGATTTGCTGCATGCGCTGGCCGCGATGGGCCACGGCGACGAGATCGCCATTGTCGACGCCAACTTTCCCGCGGCGGCTTGCGCGCGAAGGTTGGTGCGCATGGACGGCTGCGCCGCGGTGCCGGTGGTGGAGGCGGTGCTGAGCGTGTTGCCGGTGGACGACTTCGTCGACGCGCCGATCGCCACCATGGCGGTGGTCGGATCGCCGGAGGAAGTGCCGGAGATCGTGTGGGAGTTTCAGGCGTCGGTGGAGCGGGCCGAAGGCCGCACCCTGCGCGCCGAAGCGTTGCCGCGCGAAACTTTCTACGGCCGCGCTCGCGAAGCCTTCGTGATCGTGCAGACGGGTGAAACACGCTTGTACGGCAACGTGCTGTTACGCAAGGGCATCGTGCGCCCGGAGCTGTCTACATGACAAGCAATCCCGTTCTGGACCGGTTGCAGGGCCCGCTGCGGCTCGGCCTCGGCGGCGCACCGCTGGGCAATCTGTATGCGCCGCTCGCCGACGACGAGGCCCAACGCACGATCGAGCAGGCCTGGCAACTCGGCGTACGCTACTTCGATACCGCGCCGCTCTACGGTCACGGATTGAGCGAAGTGCGACTCGGCTGTTTCCTGCAGCACCAGCCGCGCGAGAGCTTCGTGCTGTCGACCAAGGTGGGACGGCTGCTCCAGGCCGATCCCGACTCGCCCGCGGAGCGCGACGGCTATGTGCGCGGCCTGCCCTTCGCGCCGCGCTTCGACTACGGATTCGACGGCGCCATGCGGTCGATCGAAGACAGCCTGCAACGGCTGCATCTCGACCGGATCGACATCGCTTTCATCCACGATATCGACCGGCACACGCATGGCGACGCACAGCCCGCGCGATTCCGGGAAGCCATGGACGGCGCGTACCGCGCGTTGCACCGACTGCGCAGCGAAGGCGTGCTCGGCGCGATCGGCATCGGCGTCAACGAATGGGAAGCCTGCCGCGACGCGCTGGCCGAAGGCGATTTCGACTGCCTGATGCTCGCAGGCCGCTACACGCTGCTCGACACCTCCTCCGCCCGCGAACTGATCCCGCTGTGCACCGCGAAGGGCGTCAAGCTGATCCTCGCGGGCGTCTTCAATTCGGGCATTCTCGCCAGTGGTGCGACACCGCAAGCCCACTACGACTACCGGCCCGCGGCGTCCGAGATTCGCGAACGGGTCGTGCGCATGTCGCAGATCTGCGACGGCTTCGGCGTGCCCCTGGCTGCTGCAGCCTTGCAGTTCGCGCTTGCCTGCCCCTGCGCGGCAGCGGTCGTCGTGGGCGCGCGCAGCCCGGGCGAGATCACGCAAAGTGTTCAATACCGCGACACCCCGATCCCCACCGCGCTGTGGGAAGCCCTTGTGCGCGAGGGCATGCTGGACGCGGCACGGCCTTGAGCGCCATGCGCATCGACGCACACCAACATTACTGGTCACCGGCCTACAGCGACTATGGGTGGCTGGAAGACACGCCTGCGCTGCACGCCATCCATCGCGACTTCGCACCGGCCGACCTGTTGCCGCTCCTCGATCGCGCGGGCATCGACGGCACGGTGCTGGTGCAGGCAGCGCCGACCGAGGCCGAAACGTGGCGCCTCCTCACGCTGGCAGCAGACCCGGCCAGCCGTGTGCGCGCGGTCGTGGGCTGGACCGATCTTGCGGCACCCGACGCGCCCCTGCGCATCCGCCGGCTTGCGCAAGCCCCCTTGCTCAAGGGACTGCGCCCGATGCTCCAGGACCTGCCGGACACGCAATGGATTCTCGACACGCGACTCGAACCCGCGATCGGGACGATGACCGAGCTTGGCTTGCGTCTCGATCTGCTGATCAAGGCGCAGCAGATTGAAACCGCGCTGACGTTCGCGCAACGGCATCCCGAGTTGCCCATGGTGATCGACCACGCCGCCAAGCCCGATATCGCGCACGGACAGTTCGAGCCGTGGGCCAGCAGGATGGCGGAATTCGCGCGTTCCACCGACGTGCACTGCAAGCTCTCGGGCCTCGCCACCGAGGCTGCGCCTGGCTGGGACGCGGCCGCCTTGCGACCGTACGTCGATCACCTGCTTCAGCATTTCGGCCCCTCACGTCTGATGTGGGGCAGCGACTGGCCCGTGTTGAATCTCGCCGGCAGCTACGAACAATGGGTGAACGCCAGCCAAGCGTTGGTGAACGCGCTTTCGCCTTCCGAGCAGGATGCGATCATGGGCGCGAATGCGGCCCGGTTCTATGGCATAAAGTGACGCATCGGGGCGTTCCCCGCATCCTTCACTTTCCTCTCTTGCCATGAAAACCAAAGCCGCCGTCGCGTGGAGATCCGCTGCGCCCCTGACCATCGAAACCGTCGACCTCGAAGGCCCCCGCTTCGGCGAAGTCCTGGTGGAAATCAAGGCCACCGGCATCTGCCACACCGACTACTACACGCTCTCTGGCGCCGATCCCGAAGGGATCTTCCCGGCGATCCTCGGCCATGAAGGCGCAGGCATCGTGGTCGACGTCGGCCCCGGCGTCACCACCCTCAAGAAAGGCGACCACGTCATCCCGCTCTACACGCCCGAGTGCCGCCAGTGCAAGTTCTGCCTCTCGCGCAAGACCAACCTGTGCCAGCTCATTCGCGGCACGCAAGGCAAGGGCCTGATGCCCGACGGCAGCAGCCGCTTCAGCCTCGACGGCAAGCCGATCTTTCATTACATGGGCACCAGCACCTTCAGCAACTACACGGTGGCGCCGGAGATTTCGCTGGCAAAGATCCGCGAGGACGCGCCCTTCGACAAGGTCTGCTACATCGGCTGCGGCGTGACCACCGGCATTGGCGCCGTGATCTTCACGGCCAAGGTGGAAGCCGGCGCGAACGTGGTCGTCTTCGGTCTCGGCGGCATCGGCCTGAACGTGATCCAGGGCGCCAGGATGGTCGGCGCCGACAAGATCATCGGCGTGGACCTGAACCCGGCGCGCGAAGCGATGGCGCGCAAGTTCGGCATGACGCACTTCATCAACCCGAAGGACACGCCGAACGTGGTCGATGCCATCGTGCAGCTCACCGACGGCGGCGCCGACTACAGCTTCGAGTGCATCGGCAACACGCAGGTCATGCGCCAGGCGCTCGAGTGCACCCATAAAGGCTGGGGCCGCAGCATCATCATCGGCGTGGCCGAGGCGGGTGCGGAGATCAGCACGCGGCCGTTCCAGCTGGTCACCGGCCGCAAGTGGGAAGGCTCGGCCTTCGGTGGCGCGCGCGGACGCACCGACGTCCCGAAGATCGTCGACTGGTACATGGAAAACAAGATCAACATCGACGACCTCATCACCCACACGATGCCGCTGGAGGACATCAACAAGGGCTTCGACCTGATGAAGAGCGGCGAGTCGATCCGTGGCGTTGTTCTCTACTGATCGCCAATAGGAGAAGGGCCATGACGCGCATGGAGGCACTGCGCACGATCCGAGCCGGGGTGCTGGAGATCGGCTACTTCGAAGCAGGGCCCGCCGAGGGCCCACCGGTGCTGCTCATGCATGGCTTTCCGTACGACATCCACAGCTACGTGGATGTCGCGCCCATGCTGGCCGACGCGGGTTGCAGGGTGATCGTTCCGTACCTGCGCGGTTATGGCGCGACGCGATTCCTGAGCGATGCGACGCCGCGCTCGGGCGAGCAGGCGGCGCTGGGGGCCGACTTGATGGCACTGCTCGATGCGCTGCAGATCCCGCGCGCGGTGCTGGCCGGCTACGACTGGGGCGGCCGCGCCGCTTGCGTGGTGGCCGCGCTGTGGCCGGATCGCTGCGCGGGACTGGTCTCCTTCAACAGCTACAACATCCAGAACATTGCCAAGGCGATGGAGCCGGATGCCGCGGAGAACGAATACCGGCTCTGGTATCAGTATTACTTCCACAGCGAGCGCGGACGCGCCGGGCTCACGGCCGACCGCCGCGCCGTCACCCGACTTCTATGGCAGCTCTGGTCGCCGACCTGGAAGTTCGACGATGCGACTTTCGAGCGCAGCGCCGCGGCCTTCGATCATCCCGACTTTGTCGACGTCGTGATTCATTCGTATCGCCACCGTTTCGGGCTCGTTGCGGGCGATCCGGCGTATGCCGACATCGAGGCGCAACTTGCGGCTCAGCCGCCGATCGGCGTGCCGACCATCACCTTCGATGGCGCCGACGATGGCGTTCGCCCGGCGGCCGATGCGTCGGCGCACGCCCGCAACTTCACCGGGCCTCGCTCGCACCGGATCGTGCCTGGCCTCGGTCACAACATGCCGCAGGAGGCGCCGCGCATCTTTGCCGACGCAGTGCTCGAACTCGTACCCCATCTCGAAAAATGACAGACAGCCTGAAGACTCTCTCGGAACATCGCTGCTTCGGCGGCGTGCAACGCTTTCATGAACACGGCTCGCGCGAGATCGGCCTGCCGATGCGCTTTTCGGTGTTTCTTCCACCGCAGGCGGAACGGGGACCGGTGCCGGCGGTGATGTATCTCGCGGGGCTGACCTGCAACGAGGAGACCTTCATGGTCAAGGCCGGCGCGCAGCGCATGGCGGCCGAACTGGGCCTCGCATTGATCGCGCCGGATACCAGCCCGCGGGGGCCGGAGGCCGAAGGCATCGAAGGCGCGACTGCAAGCTGGGACTTCGGCATCGGCGCGGGCTTCTATCTCGACGCGACGGCCGAACCTTGGGCCGAGCACTGGCGCACGGAAAGCTGGCTCATCAACGAACTGCTGCCGCTCGTCACGCATGCCTTGCCGATCGATGCGAAACGCGTCGGCATCTTCGGCCACTCGATGGGCGGACATGGTGCGCTCACGCTGGCGCTGCGGCATCCGGGCCGATTCAAATCGCTGTCGGCATTCGCGCCGATCTGCGCGCCGACCCAATGCCCGTGGGGTGAGAAAGCGTTCAGCGGCTATTTGGGCAACGACCGCGAATCCTGGCTCGCACACGACGCCTCTGCGTTGATGCAGTCGCAGACGGCGCCGCCCTTCCCGGCCGGTATCCTGATCGACCAGGGCCTGGCCGACAAATTCCTCGCCGAGCAATTGCATCCGCATCGCTTCGAAGCCGCTTGCCGAGCAGCCGGCCAGCCGCTGACGCTGCGGCGCCATGAAGGCTACGACCACGGCTATTACTTCATCCAGAGCTTCATTGCCGACCATCTGATGCATCACAACAAGATGTTGCGGGCCTGAGCGAACCATGCCCGCAGCTCCGGCCTTTCTTCCCTTGCTGAGCTACGAGGTCAACAGCACCTCGGATGCACTGCGCCGCAGCGCGGCCCTGCGTTTTCGGCGCGAACATGACGTCAGCCTCATGGAATGGCGCACGCTCGCGCTGATCGAGCACCTGCAGCCGGTCACGTTGCGCGCGCTGACCGACTATTCGAGCACCGACAAGGCGCAGATCAGCCGCATCGTGAGCGCGCTGGTCGAGCGCGGCATGGTCGCCCGTCGCGCGCACAGCACCGATGCACGGTCGGCCGAACTCGCGTTGACCGACACGGGCCGAACGAAGGTGAAAGCCCTCGCGCGCTCGGCGCGGCAGCGCGACCGCATCTTTCGGGGCGAATTGAGCGAAGACGAAGCGACCGCGTTGGCCGCGATGCTCCGCAAGCTCAGGGCCAAGGCGCTCGCGCTGATCGAGGAAGAGGAAAAGGCAGAGAAAGCGGCAAGGCCGCCGCCCTGACCCTCAGGCCCCGGTGGTTGCCGGCAGCGGGTCGCGGAAGTTGCCGGCTTCGAAACTCACCAGGTCGTCGGCCGGATCGAAGCTCACTCCTGCGGGGTGACCACCCTCGGCCACCGCCTTGACCTGCTCCAGCACCATGCGGCGCAGCAGCGCGATGCCCCGGTCGCTGGTCGCGAGGTTCTCGTGTGAGTGCCAGGTGATGTCGCCCTGGCTCTTCTGCGCCTCGTAGTCGCCGGGGAAACGGCGATGCTCGTCCGGCGTGAGTTCGCTCCACAGCTTGCCGCCTTGGCGCGAGCGAAAGCCCTTCAGTTCGCCTGCCGCGCGCACGCGCGCCACCGTGTAGATGCGGAAGTGCGTGTCGTCGATCGGAAGCACGAAGCCGATCGACTCGACCCGTGCGTACTGTCCCACGCGCGGATTCGGCACCACGCGCCAGGTCGGCACGCAGGCTTCGGTCACGCGACGGAACACCGAACCGTCGTCGAGCGTGCGCAGCGAAGTCACCTTCACGCCGCGCGGCGTGGTCTCGAAAGTGATCGTCGGCGCGCGCAGCATCATGTCGGTGAACTGCGTGCCGGAGAAGGTGCCGTGCAGCACCATCACGTGCCAAGGATCGACGACGTTCTCGTAGTGCTGGAACCAGTTGCAGTCGACGATCACCGGGCCGCCGCCGCCGATGCTCTGGTCGTCGGCTTCGAGGAATTCACCTTCTTCAAGGCTTTCGAAGGGCTCGAAACGCGGCAGCACCGGCTGCTTGTCAGGCGGCCCCATGTAGGCCCAGATCAATCCATAGCGCTCCGCCACGGGATACGCAGGCTGCAGCATGCGGCCGACGCGGCTGCCACCGTCCGGTTCGCAGGGCTGTTCCAGGCATTGGCCGCCAGGGCCGAACTTCCAGCCGTGGTAGCAGCAGCGGATGCCGTCCTCCTCGACCTTGCCGTACAACAGCGATGAACCACGGTGTGCACAGCGCGGATGCAGCAGGCCGGCCTCGCCGTTGCCGGCGCGGAACAGGATCAGGTCTTCGCCCAATACGCGGACTTGGCGCGGCGTGTCACCGGCATCGCTCGACAGGCTGACGGGGTGCCAGTAGCGGCGCAACAGTTCGCCCATCGCCGTGCCGCGTCCGGTGCGGACGAGTTCGTCGCGCACCACCGGCTCGGGCAACGTGTAGGCGCTGCGGATCGGAATGATGTTCTTGTGGTCTTGGCGTGCGTTCATGCGTGGGATTCCTTCATTCCGGCTCGACGCCGGCGGCTTTCATCAGTGCGAGCCATTGCGGTGCGTCGCGCTTGTAGACCTCGGCCAGTTCTTCCGGCGTGCTCGCGATCGGGTCCTGGCCCTGGTCGACGAGGCGCTGGGTGACTTCGGGCGTTCGGATAGCAGCGACGAAGGCTTTGTTCAAGCGATCGATCACCGGCTTCGGTGTGCCTGCCGGGACGTAGACGGCAACGTAGCCCGCGAGCTCGAAACCTGCGAAGCCCTGTTCCGTGAAGGTCGGCAGGTCCGGCAGACCGCCCGAGCGGCGCGGGCCCGTCATGCCCAGCGCCTTGATGGCATTCGCCCGCACCAGCGGCCTCGCGCTGACGGGGCTGGAGAAGGTGGTGTCCAGCACGCCGCCGCGCACGTCGGTGAGTGCCGAGACGTCCCCCTTGTACGGAATGTGCTGCATGTTCAGGCCATAACGCGTGCGCAGCAGTTCACCGAAAAGATGGGCCGAAGATCCCTTGCCCCAGGTGCCGTAGGAGATCGGACGATTCTGCGCCTTGGCCCACTGCGCGAATTTCCTTCAGGTTGTTGTAGGGTGCATCGGCCGGCCCGGCGAACATCACGCTGCCCAGCGACACCAGCGTGACCGGAGCGAAGCTCGTGACGGGGTCATAGGGCAGCTTCTTGTAGGCGCCTGCGTTGTTGATCGTCGTGCTGCTCGTGGTGATGAGCAAGGTGTAGCCGTCCGGTGCGGCCTTGGCCGCCGCATCCGCGCCAACGATGGTCCCGGCGCCGGGCTTCGCGTCGACGATGACCGGCTGGCCGATGTCCACGGCCACCTTCTCGGTCATGGCACGGACGGCCACGTCGATCGCGCCGCCGGGCGCGAAGGGCACGATCACGCGGATCGGCTTGCTGGGGAATGGGTCCTGCGCCCATGCCGCCGGCCATGCGCCGGCAGCCACGGTTGTTGCGATCAGGCGAAGCGCATCCCTGCGTCCGCCGAGCGAAGTCTTCTGCATCGGGGTCTGTCTCCGTGGGGTTCTCTTATTTTGTTGATGCTATCAACGATATTTGGCGACGTCAACGAAGAGACAATCGGCGTCCACTGACGGCTTCTTGAATGAACGACAACCTCCACCCGCTGCCCGACCGCGAGCAGATCGCGCTCCTCGAACCCTTCGAAGGCCTCGGTCTGCAGGACATCCGCGTGGTCACCACGCAGCAGGATGCAGAAGCCGCGGCCATCGCGCTGTTGGCCAGCGGCGTCGTGGGTTTCGATACCGAATCGAAGCCGACCTTCGCCAAGTTCCAAGTCTCGGACGGGCCGCACGTCGTCCAGTTCGCGACGCTGTCCGAAGCGTGGCTGTTTCAGCTGCACCGCACCGAGTTGCACGGCGTGCTGGGCGAACTGCTGACCTCGACGGATCTCCTGAAAGCGGGCTTCGGCCTGTCGAGCGACCTGACCCTGATCCGCCAGCGTCTCGACATCGAACCCCGCGCCGTCTTCGACATCGACTCGGAATTCCGCCGCCGCGGCTACCGCAAGTCGATCGGGGTAAAGACGGCCGTGGCGCTGGTCTTCGACCGGCGTTTCGTCAAGTCGCGCAAGGCGACCACGTCGAACTGGGCCAACCGGCAGCTCACGGACGCGCAGTTGCGCTACGCGGCCAACGACGCCTACGCGGCGATCCGCGTGTTCGATGCGCTCGGCTTGCGCCGGGACGCCACGGGCGCCTAAAGCCAGGCGCGTGTCTGTTCGACCAGTTGGTCGAGCGGCAGCGTCGCATCGACCTCCAGCACGCCCGGCTCACCCACGGGCGACTCCAGCGTCGCGAACTGATTGGCGACCAGGCTCGGCGGAAACATGTGCGAGCCGGCTCGCGCGGCCACCCGGCGTTCGGCCTCCTCGCGTGACAGGGCCATGAAGACGAAGCGCAATCCCGGCACCGCGGCCCGCAACCGGTCGCGATAGTCGCGCTTGAGCGCCGAACAGGCGAGCACCGCGCCTTCCTTGTGACGCGCCAACTCCTCGCCCAGTCTCGTGAGCCAGCCGGCCCGGTCGGCGTCCGTGAGCGGGATGCCGGCGCGCATCTTGCGAACGCTTTCCCGCGCATGAAAATCGTCCCCTTCGATCAGTGGCAGCGCAAGATCCCCGGCAAGCGCCGAGCCCAGGCTCGACTTGCCGCAGCCCGATACCCCCATGACCACCAGCCAGTGAAAGGGGTTATCGCGGCCGGGAACGTAAAGCTGTTGCATCGTCTCAATTGTCCAGCCATCTCTCCTTATGATGGCGGCCTCTTCGTCCAGAAGTAACAAGTCGTGTCCATGGTTCAACTGGCTCTGCGTCGTCCGTACACCTTCATCGTGATGGCGATGCTGATCGTGTTGGCCACTCCCTTCGTGCTGCTGCGGATGGCGACCGACATCTTTCCGGAAATCAACATTCCGGTCATCAGCATCATCTGGAACTACGGCGGCCTGCCGGCCCAGGAGATGGGCCAGCGCATTTCCGGCCAGACCGAGCGCGGCCTGACAACGACAGTGAGCGACATCGAGCACATCGAATCGCAGTCGCTGGCCGGCGTGTCCGTCATCAAGGTCTTTTTCCAGCCGACGGCGAGCATCGAGACGGCCATCGCGCAGGTGGTCGCCTCGATGCAGACGCAGGTGCGCCAGTTGCCTCCGGGCATCACGCCGCCGCTGGTGATCAAGTATTCGGCGTCGAGCATTCCGGTCGTCCAGTTGGCGTTGTCGAGCCCCACCAGGCCGGAGAACGCGCTGTTCGACGCTGCGATCAACCAGCTTCGGCCGCAACTCATCACCGTCCCGGGCGCGGCCGTGCCTTTTCCCTATGGCGGCAAGAACCGCGTCATTTCGGTCGACCTCGACACGCAGGCCTTGCAGGCGCGCGGCCTGTCGCCGGCCGACGTGGTCAATGCGGTCAACGCGCAAAACCTCATCCTGCCGTCGGGCACCGTCAAGTTCGGCGCCACCGAATACAGCGTGCGCATGAACGGTTCGCCCGAGGCGATCGCTGGCCTCAACGACCTGCCGGTGCGCACGCAAGGCGGGGCGACCACCTACCTGCGCGACGTCGCCTATGTGCGCGACGGCTTCTCGCCGCAGACCAATGTGGTGCGCCAGGACGGCGTGCGCGGCGTGCTGCTGTCGGTGCTGAAGAACGGCGGCGCCTCGACGCTGGACATCGTCGCCAACATTCGCGATCTGCTGCCGGTCGCCGCGCAAGGGATGCCGCAGGACATCAAGGTCACGCCGCTGTTCGACCAGTCGATCTTCGTGAAGGCAGCGGTGAAAGGCGTGGTGTTCGAGGCGCTCATCGCGGCGGCGTTGACGGCTGCGATGGTGCTGCTCTTCCTCGGCAACTGGCGCAGCACGCTGATCATCGGGTTGACCATTCCGCTGTCGATCCTGGCGTCGATCCTCATGCTCTACGCACTGGGACAGACGCTCAATCTCATGACGCTGGGCGGGCTGGCGCTGTCCGTCGGCATCCTGGTCGACCAGGCGATCGTGACGATCGAGAACATCGAGCGCCACCTGCACATGGGCACCGAACTGAACGAGGCCATCCTGGTCGGCGCGGGCGAAATCGGCCCGGCGGCATTCGTCTCGACGCTCTGTATCTGCATCGTGTTCGTGCCGATGTTCTTCCTTTCGGGCGTGGCGCGATTCCTGTTCGTGCCGCTGGCCGAAGCGGTGGTGTTCGCGATGCTGGCGTCCTACCTGCTGTCGCGGACGCTGGTGCCGACGCTGGTCATGATGCTGATGGGCGGCGTCCACGCCAAAGCCGCCGCAGATACCAACCCGAGCCTGCTGCAACGCGTCTACCACAGCTTCGACGCCCGATTCGAGCGTGTGCGACGCGCCTACACGCTGGTGCTGTCGGCACTTTTGTCTCGACGGGGGCGGTTCATTGCCGTCTTCCTCGGGTTCTGTCTGCTGTCGTGCCTTTTGTATCCGGTGCTGGGCCGCGATTTCTTCCCGAGCGTGGACGCAGGCCAGATCCGCCTGCACATGCGCGCGCCCACCGGCACCCGCATCGAGGAAACGGCGCGATTGGCCGACCAGGTGGAGGCCGTCGTTCGCCAACTGGTGCCCGATGACCAGCTCGAAACCATCCTGGACAATCTCGGCGTACCCAACAGCGGCATCAACCTGTCGTACAGCAACGCAGGGACGATCGGCACGCTCGACGGCGAGATCCTGCTGTCGCTGCGCGACGGGCACCGGCCGACGGAAGAATTCGTCTCGCTCTTGCGGGCTGAGCTGCCCAAGCGCTTCCCGGGCACGGAGTTCTTCTTCCAGCCTGCAGACATCGTCACGCAGATCCTCAACTTCGGCCTGCCCGCCGCCATCGATGTGCAGTTCAGCGGCAATGACCTGGACGGCAATGCGGCACGCGCGGCGGAGTTGGTCAAGGCGATCCGGCAGATTCCCGGTGCGGTCGATGCCCACGTCCATCAGCGGCAGGACGGTCCCGGCCTCAACCTGCAGATGGATCGGACGCGCCTGCAGCAGTTCGGCCTGACGGCGTCGAACGTCGGCCAGAACGTGCTGATCGCGCTGTCGGGCAGTTCGCAGACGGCGCCGGCCTTCTGGCTCAACCCTCAGAACGGCGTGGTCTACAGCGTTGCGGTGCAATCGCCGCAATACACGGTGGACTCCCTCGACTCCCTGCTCAACATTCCGGTCGCCTCCGGCTCGGGAGGCGCGGGGAGCGGCACGCCGCAATTGCTCGGCAACCTCGTCGATGCGCAGGCGGGCAGGCAGCCGGCGGTGGCGTCGCGCTACAACATCGCGCCAGTGATCGATGTCTACGTCAGCGTCCAGGGCACCGACCTCGCGAGCGTGGCCTCGAAGGTCAAGGTGCTGGTCGACGAGATGCGGCCCAAGCTCACGCGCGGCAGCCAGGTCACGATGCGCGGGCAGGTGCAGACGATGCAGTCGTCCTTCGTCGGACTCGGGATCGGGCTGGCCATGGCGATCGTCCTCGTCTATCTGCTGATCGTGGTCACCTTCCAGTCATGGATCGACGCCGCCATCATCATCACCGCGCTGCCGGCTGCGCTGGCGGGCATTGCGTGGATGTTGTTCATCACGGGCACCACGCTCAGCGTGCCGGCCTTGACGGGCGCGATCATGACCATGGGCGTGGCCACTGCCAACAGCATCCTGCTGATCGCGTTCGCGCGTGAGCGGCTGGCCGCAGGCGTACCACCGCTCTCCGCCGCGCTCGAAGCGGGTGCGACGCGCATCCGGCCGGTGCTGATGACCGCGCTGGCCATGATCATCGGCATGATCCCGATGGCGCTCGGCCTCGGCGAAGGCGCCGAACAGAACGCGCCGCTGGGCCGCGCCGTGATCGGCGGCCTGCTCTTCGCAACGGTGTCGACGCTTTTCTTCGTGCCGGCCGTGTTCGCCGAAATCCACAGCCGACGCGCGCACCGCCAGGCGGCGCGCCAAGCCACACCGCCCTCGCTCGGGGCCGAGCCCCAGGAGACTTGATCAAATGACGGAGCAACGCCACGCGGCACTGGGCATCCACCCGATCGCCGCCGATGAAAACGGCGATCACCACGAATTGCCCAGGCGGCGGCAAATCGTCCGCCGCACCCAGATCGCGGTGCTGATCGTGCTGGCGGTTCTCGCCGTCGGCGCCGCGCGCACCGTGTTCGTTCGCATGACCAATGCGCGTGCGTTGGAAGTCGGCACTGCCGAACGTGCGGCGCAGTACGTCAAGACTGCCCTTCCCCAGACACCCGCCGCCGGGCAGACATTGGCGCTGCCGGGCACGCTGCAAGGCTATGTGCAGTCGCCGATCTCGGCGCGCGCCAGTGGCTATCTGCGGCGCTGGACCAAGGACATCGGCAGCCGTGTCGAGAAGGGTGAACTGCTCGCGGAGATCGAGACGCCCGAAATCGACCAGCAGCTCTCGCAGGCGATCGCCGCGCGCCAGCAGACCGCCTCCAGTCTCGAACTGGCGAAGAGCACCGTCGCGCGCTGGGAGAACCTGCGCAAGAAGGACGTGGTTTCGCAGCAGGACCTGGACGAACGACGCAGCGCCGTTGCGCAAGCCACCGCCAACCTCGCCGCGGCCGACGCCAATGTCCAGCGCCTGAAGCAGACCGAAGGCTTCAAGCGCGTGCTGGCGCCCTTCTCGGGCGTGGTCACGCGGCGCAACGTCGATGTGGGCGACCTGATCGACGCCGGCAGCGGGCGACCCTTGTTCCTGCTCGCGCAGACCGATCCGCTGCGGGTGTACATCAACGTGCCGCAGGCCTATGCGCAACTCATCAAGGCGGGCCAGCCGGTGGTCGTGACACAGGCCGAACTGCGCGACCAGCGCTTTCAGGGCGAGGTGGCGCGCACCTCGGGCGCCATCGACGCCGGCACGCGCATGATGCAGGTCGAAGTTTCGCTGCCCAACAAGGACGGCGCCCTGCTGCCGGGCGCCTATGTGCAAGTGTCGTTGCCGCTTGCAGCAAGCAAATCGCTGACCATTCCGGGCAACGCGCTGCTCTTCAGGGCTGAAGGCACGCGCGTCGCCGTGGTCGATGCACAAGGCAAGGTTCACCTGCGTCCCGTCTCGATCGGCCGCAACTACGGCGAAACCGTGGAAGTGCTCGACGGAATCTCAGGCACCGACCGGCTCGTGCTGAACCCCTCCGATTCGCTGGCCGAGGGCGATGTCGTCGTGGTCGCGAAGGAATCGGCGTGATGTGGGTGCCCTCGCTGATGGCCCTGGCGGTCGCCGCGCTCGCGGGTTGCGCCGTCGGACCGGACTACAAGAAGCCGTCCGTCGACGTGCCGGTGAGCTGGCAGCTCAAAGAACCGTGGCGGCAAGGCACCCCGAGCGATGCATCCGACAAGGGCCCGTGGTGGGAGCGCTTCGGCGATGCGCAACTCAACGCGCTCCAACAGAAGGCACTGGCCGACAGTCCGACACTGGATGTGGCCAGCGCGAAACTGGCGCAGGCGCGCGCCACGCTGGCGGGGAACGAGGCCGGCCGTTATCCGCAACTGGGTGTCGGCACGCGAGCCCAACGATTCAAGATTTCCGCCAACCGCCCGCTGACCAACTACGCCGTGCCGAATTTCTCGACGGTGCAGAACGACTTCGGCGTGATTTTCGCGGCCAGCTACGAGGCCGACCTGGCAGGCCGCGTGCAGCGCTCGATCGAGGGGGCCACGGCGTCGGCCGCGCAATCGGCCGCCGATCTGGAGAACACCCGGCTGCTGCTCACGACGGATCTTGCATCGGCCTACTACAACCTGCGATCGACCGACATCGACCTCGACGTGCTGGCGCGCTCGATCGCGTTGCAGCGGCGTGCGCTCGAATTCGTCACCGACCGGCACGACCTCGGCGCCGTGTCCGGCCTGGACGTCGCGCAGCAGCACGCGCTGCTCGACAACACGCTTGCGCAGGTCGACGTCGTGAAAAAGCAGCGCTCGCAGTTCGAACACGCCATCGCCACGCTGACCGGAACGCCGGCGCCTTCGTTCTCAATTGCGCCGGACGTGAAGCCGCTCGTGCCACCTGCGATCCCGATCGGCGTCCCTTCGGATGCGCTCGAGCGCCGACCCGACGTTGCAGCGGCTGAACGCGCCATGGCCGCCGCCAACGCGCAGATCGGCGTTGCCACGGCGGCGTTCTATCCGAGTGTCATGCTGTTGCCCACGGGCGGCGTGGACAGCAACACGCTCTCCAGCCTGTTCAATGCGCAAAGCCTGCTGTGGTCGCTCGGCGTGTCGGCCACGCAGACGATCTTCGACGGCGGGCGCATCCGGTCGAACGTTGATTTCGCACGCGCCGGCTATGACGTCACGGTGGCCAACTACCGCCGTGTCGTCCTCAACGCGATGCAGGAAGCCGAAGACGGCATCACCGGCCTTGCTTCGCTCGACCGTGCATCGACGCAGTCCTTCACCGCCGTTGAAAGCGCGCGCCGGGTGCTGGACATGGCCGCCACCCGCTACCAGGGGGGCGCCACGACCTTCCTCGACGTGATCACCGCGCAGCAGGCCGTGCTCTCGACGGAACGCCAGGCGGCGCAGATCGCCGGCCAGCGGATGCAAACCTCCGTGTTTCTCGTGAAGGCGCTCGGCGGCGACTGGTGCGGCGTCGAGCCGCGTGGCGCGGACGGACCTAAAACAGACTGCCCTGCCCCACTGCGCCAGGTGGTCGGAACGCGCTGAGGTCAAGCACGATGCGCTCGCGGTTGAACCCGATGCGGTTCGTCGCCTTCTCGAAGCGCTGACGGATCAGATCGGCCCACAATCCGCTGCCCTTCATGCGGGTCGCGAAATCCGCGTCGTAGTCCTTGCCGCCGCGCATCTCGCGAATGCGCGCCATGATGCGGCCGGCACGCTGCGGATAGTGCAGTTCCAGCCATTGCTTGAACAACGGCGCGACTTCCCACGGCAGCCGGATCACCGTGTAGAAAGCGCAACGCGCACCGGCATCCCAGGCCGCTTCGAGCACCTGTTCCATGTCTTCGGTGACGAAGGGAATCTGCGGACCAACGCTCACGCCCACCGGAACACCCGCTTCGGCGAGCGTGCGCAAGGTACGCAGCCGGCGATGCGGCGCGGCGGCGCGCGGTTCGAGCTTGCGCGCCAGTTCGCCGTCGAGCGTGGTGATGGTGACGTACACCGCCGCCAAATGCTCGGCAGCCATCGGCGCGATCAGGTCGAGATCGTGCTCGACGGCACTGGACTTGGTGACCAGGCCGAACGGATGGTGCGTCTCCTTCAGCAATTCGATCACCGAGCGCGTGAGCCGGAACTGGCGCTCGATGGGCTGGTAGCAATCGGTCGCGGTGCCGATCGCGATATGACTCGGCTTGTAGCCCTTGCGACCCAATTCGGCGCGAAGCACCTCGACGATGTTGCGCTTGGCGATCAGCCTCGTCTCGAAATCGAGGCCCGGCGAGAGATTGAGATAACTGTGCGTCGGCCGAGCGAAACAATAGATGCAGCCGTGTTCGCAACCCCTGTATGGGTTGAGCGAACGGTCGAAAGGAACATCGGGCGAATCGTTGTGACTGAGCACCGACTTGACGTCCTCGAACCGGACCTCGGTCGCGAGCGGCGGCAATGTGTCGGCCTCGGCCACGCCCTCTTCGAGCGTGCCCCAGCCGTCGTCGAAGGCGTTGCGGGCATCGCGCTCGAAGCGATGCGCAAGACGCGTGGCCGAGCCTCGGCCCTTGATGGCATGAAGGGGGATGATGATGTCGGCCATGGCGGCGCCTGAAATACTGTATGAACAACCAGTATTCCACCATTTCGCCGGCCTTGCAGCAACCGCATGTTTTGGCCGCAAGCGGGGTACACGGCGTAAGCTCTCGGGACCCTCCAGCCCGCGTGAACACCGATGCCTCGCCGCCCCGAAAACCTCTACCCGCAATACCACGCTCACATCTATTTCGGCCCGGAGACGGTCGCGCAAGCGAAGCAACTGGCCGTGGATGCCGGGCACAGCCTGTTGGTCGTGGTCGGCCGGGTGCACGAGCGACTCGTGGGCCCGCATCCGCACTGGAGCTGCCAGATTGCCTTCGACGCCGCGGAGTTCGATGAAGTCATCGAATGGCTCGAGGCGCACCGCAACGGTCTCGACGTGTTCGTGCATGGCGTCACCGGCGACGACTACATGGATCACACCGCGCACGCAATGTGGCTCGGCAACGAGTCGACGCTCGACCTGAGCATGTTCCGCAAACGGGCAGCCTGACCGATCCGATCGGTTCATCGATGCTTTTGCGACCCTCGTCCGTCGTGCGCATCTTTCCCGGTTTACAAAAATCACTAGTACTTAATATTTAACAAAAGATACACTCAGACGCTTCTGTTTACGGAATGTCTCAGGCTTTCCAGAACCAAGAGTCGTCTCGAATGAACCGTATCTATCGTCTTGTCTTCAATCGCTCGACGGGAAGCCGTCAAGCCGTCTCCGAACTCGCCAGGACATCCGGCCCCGGTACCTCTGCTACAGGGAGCGCCGCCGGCGCGGCCTTTGGCGCCGCCGGATCCGCCGTCCTCCTGGCAATCGCCGCCCTCACCCCCTCGGCCCACGCGGATACAAATCTGCTTGTCGGGACGGGAGGCACAGCCGGCGTTTCGAGCACCAACGCGGGCGACGGCGGCGCGGGTGGCATCGGAGGCGGCGGTGGTGGCGGCTCAGGGGGCGGCAGCGCCGGCGGTGCGGGCGGCGGCGCAGGTTCGGGCGGCGGGGGCAGTGGTTTTGTCGTCGGCGGAGACTCAGGCGCACTCGGCAACGGCGGTGCCAATGGCTCCGGCGTGACCGGCGGCAACGCACTGACCGGTGACTCGCTCCAGCCGAACCCATTGACACTGACCGGCACGACTGACGTCACCGGCTCCGTCGGCATCGGCGGTGGTGGTGGCGGCGGGGGTGGAGGCGGAGGCACGACACCGGGAACCAACGGCACGAACGGCACGGGCGGCGCCCTCAATGTGAGCACCGGCGCCACCCTGAATGTCGGGGGCGCGATTGCGGTCGGCGGGTCCGGCGGCGGCGGAGGCGGCAGCACGGCCAATGGGGGAACCGGCGGTACGGGCGGTGCGGGCGGCAACGGCACGCTGTCGATCAGCGGTACGGTCAATGCCTCCGGCGACGTGACCGTTGGCGGCGTCCAGGGCGGCAACGGAACAGGCGGCATCGGCGGTGTCGGCGGTGCGGGCGGCACAGGCAGCCTGACCATCAACGCAGGCGGCACGCTGCAGATCGGTACCGGCGGCGCCACAGGTTCGCTGACCGGCAACGTGACGGACGACGGCCAGTTGGTCTTCAACCGGACCACCGCATCCGCCTACGCGGGGGTCGTCTCCGGCAGCGGCAGTCTCGTCCAGCAGGGCACGGGCATCCTCACGCTGAGTGGCAACAACACCTATAGCGGCGGAACCGTGCTGAATGCCGGAACGCTGCAGGTGTCCGCCGACAGCAACCTGGGCTCGACCGGCGCCAACGCCGGCCTGACCTTCAATGGCGGCACCTTGCGTCTGGCGCCGCCCAATGCGAGCACCCCCTTCAGTTCGGCGCGAGGCATTGCCGTGGGCGGCAACGGCGGCACCATCGACGTGAACGACAGCCAAGGCAACAGCTTGAGCGGGACCTTCAGCGGCGCCGGGACGTTGACGCTGATGAACAGCGGCTTTGCCCTTGGCTCTTCGACACGCCTGACGTTGAGCAGCAGCAACAACACCGCATTCACAGGCTCCACCCAACTTGGACTGCCCAACCAGATTGGCCGCATCAACGTCGAGGTGACAGGCTCGGGCACCCTGGGCACGAGCAACAACCTGGTCGACATCTACAACAACAGCGAACTCGATTTCAACGGAGCCGGCGCCAGCGCGGGCAACCTGAGAATCACGACCCACGTCAGCGCCAATGTGGTGGGTATCAACTCCGGAGTCACCTTCGCGCACGGCGCGAGCGCGGGAACGGCCACGATCACCAACGCAGCGAGTGGCGCGGTGATCGTCTTCCAGGACGACGCCAAGGCAGCTGCCTCGACCCTGGTCAACGGGACCGACTCGCGCATCTATTTCCTGGGCACCAGCACAGGCGACAGCGCGACAATCACCAACAACGGCGGGCACGTTTACCTGCAGGGCTCCGCCGATCTCAGCGGAGCAAACATCGCCAACGGCGTTGGCGGCACTCTCGACATCAGCGAAGCGGGGACCGGCATGTCCGTCGGCGAGCTTTCGGGCAACGGAAACGTCGTGCTCGGCGGCAAGGTCTTGACGGTCGGTGCGCTGGGCACCAGCAGCACGATCGGCGGAGTGATCTCCGATACCGGCGTCGCCTTCGCCGACGGCGCGGGCAATCCATACAACAGCGCCATCACGGCCACCGGCGGCTCGCTCGTCAAGACCGGCGCCGGGACCCTGACGCTGACGGGCGCCAACACTTACAGCGGCGGAACGACCGTCAATGGCGGCGTGCTTCAGGTCAGTGCCGACAACAACCTCGGCGCTGCGACCGGCGGCCTCGCGCTCGACAACGCCACGTTGCGCTACGGTGCCGGGTTCACCAGTGCACGCACAGTGACGATCGGCGCGGGCGGCGGCACCTTCGACACCAACGGCAACGACGCTGCACTCAGTGGTGTCATCAGCGGCGGCGCCCTCACGAAGGCAGGTGCCGGCACCCTGACCCTGGCGGGCGCCAACACTTACAGCGGCGGCACGACCGTGAACGGCGGAGTGCTTCAGGTCAACGCCGACAACAACCTCGGCGCTGCGACAGGCGGCCTCCAACTCGACAATGCGACGTTGCGCTACGGTGCCGGCTTCGCCAGCGCGCGCGCAGTGACGATGGGCGCGGGCGGCGGCACCTTCGACACCAGCGGTAACGACGCCCAACTCGGCGGCGTGATCAGCGGTGGCGCCCTCACGAAGACGGGAGCCGGCACCCTGACCCTGACGGGCGCCAATACCTACAGCGGCGGCACGACCGTGAACGGCGGCGTGCTTCAGGTCAACGCCGACAACAACCTCGGCGCGGCAGGCGGCGGCCTCGCGTTCGACGACGGCGCACTGCGCTACGGCACCGGCTTCGCCACCGCGCGCGCGATGACGATCGGCGCAGGCGGCGGCACCTTCGACACCAACGGCAACGACGCCCAACTCAGCGGCATCATCAGCGGCGGCGCCCTCACGAAGACGGGTGCCGGCACTTTGACCCTGGCGGGCGCCAACACTTACAGCGGCGGTACGACCGTGAACGGCGGAGTGCTTCAGGTCAACGCCGACAACAACCTCGGCGCGGCAGGCGGCGGCCTCGCGTTCGACGGCGGCGCACTGCGCTACGGCAGCGGCTTCGCCACCGCGCGCGCGATGACGATGGGTGCGGGCGGCGGCACCTTCGACACCAACGGCAACGACGCTGCACTCAGCGGCGTCATCAGCGGCGGCGCCCTCACGAAGACGGGAGCCGGCACCCTGACCCTGGCAGGCACCAATACCTACAGCGGCGGCACGACGGTCAACGGCGGCGTACTTCAGGTCAGTGCCGACAACAACCTCGGCGCGGCGGCCGGCGGCCTCACGTTCGACAACGGCACACTGCGCTACAGCACCGGCTTCGCCAGCGCGCGCGCAGTGACGATCGGTGCGGGCGGCGGTACCTTCGACACCAACGGTAACGATGCTGCACTCAGCGGCGTCATCAGCGGCGGCGCCCTCACGAAGACGGGTGCCGGCACCCTGACTTTGGCGGGCGCCAATACTTACAGCGGGGGCACGGCGCTCCAATCCGGTCGGATCGACGTCGGCAACAGCACCGCCCTCGGCGCCGGTGCACTCGCGATGGATGAAGGCACCACACTGGGCTTCACCGCAGACGCTCTCACCGTCGCCAACGCGGTGGTGCTCACCGGTATCACCGACCCCATCATCGACACAGGCAGCTTCACTGAAACGCTGACCGGCGCGATTTCCGGTGCCGGTGCGCTCACGAAGAACGGCAACGGCACGCTGGTGCTCTCTGGCGCCAACAGCTACAGCGGCGCCACCACGGTAGCTGCAGGGACGCTGCGCGCCGGCACGGCCAATGCTTTCAGCGCGACCTCGGCGCACGCGGTTGCCGCCGGGGCGACGCTGGACACCGCAGGCTTCAACCAGACCGTTGCCTCACTGAACAACAGCGGCACCGTCTCGCTGCTGGGCAGCGCACCCGGCTCGACCCTGACCGTCAACGGCGCCTATGTCGGCAATGCCGGTGTCTTGCGCCTGGGGACCGCGTTGGCTGACAGCGGCAGCGTGAGCGACCGGCTGATACTCAACGGCCCCGGCGCCAGCGCGAGCGGCAAGACCACCCTGCAGATCACCAACCTCGGCGGCCTCGGCGCACTGACTACCGGCAGCGGCATCAATGTCGTCACCGCCCAGAACGGCGCGACCACGACGGCCCAGACGACCAAGGACGCGTTCACACTGGCCAACGGCCACATCGACGCGGGCGCCTTCGAGTACCGCCTCTACGCCGCCGATGCCAGTGGTGCCAGCGAGAACTGGTACCTGCGCTCCGACGGTGGACCGGTGGCGCCGACGACAGTCTCGAATGCCGCCGTTCCGACGGTTGCGTCGACGGCAGCATCGCCACTGCCGACCTACCGCGCCGAAGTACCCCTCTATGCCGCGCTGCCCAACGTGCTGCGCCAAAGCGATCTCGCGATGCTGTCGAATCTGCATCGCCGGATGGGCGACGAAACGACCACCGCGGATCCCTCCGCCAGCACCGCCAATCGCCGCGGCTGGGGCCGTGTCATCGACGGGACCACCACCATCGAACAGAACGGCATCAGCGCACCCGAGAGCGACGCCAGCATGCAAGGCGTCCAAGCCGGCGTCGACCTGTTCGCCAACACCACCTGGAATGCCGGGCTGTATGCGGGCTACCTGCGCGCCGACACCCATGTGGACGGCTTCTACGGTCTGAATTTCCTCGCCCGCGGCTACGCCGGCAATCTGCGCGCAGACACCACCTACCTGGGCGGGTACGCCACCTACGCCAATCCGCAGGGACAGTACGCCGACTTCGTACTGCAGTACGGCCATCAGGACATCACGGGCACGCCCCCGCTCGGCTTCGCGAACGACAGCAGCGGCAACAGCGTGACGGCGTCGGCCGAAGCGGGTCAGCGCTTTGCACTAGGCAGCGGCTGGGGGATCGAGCCGCAAGTCCAGCTGATCGTCAACCACCAGAGCCTGGGGAATGCACAGATCAGCGGCGCGGTCGTGAGCCAGGACACGGCGACTGCAGTGATCGGACGCATCGGTTTGCGCGTCGCCGGTGACTACGCCACCGGCATGGGAAGGCTGCAGCCCTATGGGCGCCTCAACGTCTGGCATGGATTCAGCGGCACGGACACGACGAGCTTCATCGGCCCGGCCGCCACGACCCCGATCTCGAGCGGATTCGGCTACACGTCCACCGAAGCGGCCATCGGCTTCACCTTGGGCCTGACCCCGGCAACCAGCGTCTATGGCGAACTCGGCAAGCTCTTCCATTCCGGCGGAGACACGCAGGTGAGTTCCTCGGTCCAAGGGTCGATCGGCCTCAAGGTGAAGTTCTAGGTTCCGAAGCCGGCGGCCTGGACCGGTCGGCCGGCTTCAGAACTCCGCGTCGAGCTCGTCGATTTCCTCGGGCTCCTGCTTCGCCGCCTTGATCCATTCCTGCATCGCGGGCAGTTCGACGATGCGCTTGCAATACGCGGCGCACGTCCGGTCGAGCGACACGTCATAAGTCATGAACCGCGTCACCACCGGTGCATACATCGCATCCGCCATGCAGGGCGTCTCGCCGAACAGGAAAGGACCGCCGTAGTCGGAAAGGCACTCGCGCCAGATCGCAACGATGCGGTCGATGTCGGTCTGCGCACGCGACCAGATCTTGAAGCTGGGAAACCTGGCCTTGACGTTCATCGGCAGCGAGCCGCGCATCGAGCTGAAGCCCGAATGCATCTCGCCGCAGATCGCCCGGCAGTGCGCGCGCGCCTTGGAATCATCGGGCAGCAGGCCGGCCTTCGGCTTGATCTCGTTGAGGTATTCGCCGATCGCGAGCGTGTCCCAGACCTTGACGTTGCCGTGCTGCAATGAGGGCACCAGCATCGAGGCCGACAGCAACAGCATCTCGGCCTTCATCGCCGGATCGTCGGGCGGGATCACCTTCTCCGAGAAATCCAGCCCCGCGAGACGGCACATCAGCCAGCCCCGCAGCGACCACGCGCCGTAGTTCTTGCTGCTGATGGTGAGAACGGGTTTGGCCATGCTGACGCTCCTGGACTGCCGGATCGGCTGTGCTGCCGTGCAAGGCTTGTGCCAGAACGGTGCACCTCGTAGCCGAACCGCTCGACTTGGCCCGCAACTTGCCTGCAGCCTGTGCATGCTGTATCGGGTCTACCAAACCAACGCCGACCTGTTTTCGCCGTCACGGCTCGCGGCGCAATACCTCGGCAGCGCGTTGTGGCGTCCGAATTCGGACCGCAGCCTGACCCGCCGCGTGTCGGCCGCCATGGACGTTTATTCGCGCATGCGGCTCACGCACACGCGTCCGGCCTATGGCATCGACAGCGTCATGGTCGACGGCCAGGAAGTCGCGGTCCACGAAGAAGCCGCGTTGACGGCGCCCTTCGGAACGCTGCTTCACTTTCGCAAGGACACCACGGCGGTGCATCCGTCCGTGCTGCTGGCCGCACCACTGTCGGGCCATTTCGCCACGCTCCTGCGCGAAACCGTGCGCACGCTGCTGCGCGATCACGACGTCTACGTGACCGACTGGCACAACGCGCGCGACGTGCCGCTCTGGCACGGCGGATTTGGCCTGGACGACTACACACTGCAGATCATTGCCTTTCTCGAGGCGATCGGCCCCGGCGTGCACATGGTGGCCGTTTGCCAGCCCTGCGTGGCGGCGCTCGCAGCCACCGCACTCATGTCGGAAGACGACAACCCGTCAACACCGCGCAGCCTCACGCTGATGGCCGGGCCGGTCGATTGCCGGATCAACCCGACCATGGTGAACAAGCTCGCGACCGACCGCTCCATCGGCTGGTTCGAGCGCAACCTGATCAGCCGCGTGCCGTGGCCCCACGCCGGCGTGATGCGCCGCGTCTATCCGGGATTCCTGCAGCTCAGCGCCTTTATGAGCATGAACCCGGACCGGCACAAGCAGCAGTTCATCAAGCTGTACCAGCATCTCGTGGACGGCGATGTCGAACAGGCCACGACGATCCGGAACTTCTACGACGAATACCTGGCAGTGAACGATCTACCGGCCGAGTTCTACCTGGAAACGGTGGAGCGCGTGTTCCAGACCTACGACCTGCCGCGCGGCGAACTCACCGTGGGCGACCGCAAGGTCAACCCCGCCGCCATCCGCCGCACCGCGTTGCTGACGGTGGAAGGCGAGCGCGACGACATCTGTTCGGTCGGCCAGACCGTGGCAGCGCAGGACCTGTGCACCAGCGTTCGCCCCTATCTCAAGATCCATCATCTGCAGGCAGGCGTCGGGCACTACGGCGTCTTCAGCGGCAGCAAGTGGAACACGCAGATCTATCCGCGCGTGCGGGAGACGATTCATACGGCTGCGGAATTGCACGCCTAGGACTCAGTCGCCGCGTGGCAATCCTGCCGAGCCGGCAGTGTGGTCGGCCGCTTCACAGCCATATGGTCGACTTCCAGAAACCAGTGCAAAGCCCGCAAAAAAACGGGGCTCGACGAGCATGGGGTTCTCCCGTGCCCATTCAGTTGCCTTGAGCCAGAGATGGACCATCGGCAGTCTCCAGCAAGCCACCCGGGGATATAGATGGTGCTCCAGGTGATAGTTGGTTCCAGCCATCAGCAGCGTAGCCCATGGGGACGAATGTGTGCGTGAATTGTTTGACAGCCGGTCACCGGTGTCGCCATGCTGCACGAATACGATGGCAGCACTAACGAGCGCGGTCGCCAGGTGCGGCAGCAGCACGACGCACAGTCCCAAGATCGGATCCGCGAGAAAGAGCAGCGCGTAGATGGCAATCCAAATCAATTGAGCGGCCACATTGAAAATCGCCAAGAACTTCAGCTCCGAAAGTGTGAACACCGTGTGGATGCCCTGGGGCAATTCGCTCCTGACCAACAGTCTGAGGACCAGTTTCAAGTAGCCACGGTTGTTGGCAAGACGCAATATCAGCAAACGCCGCCAAGTACTCTTGAACTTTGAGAAGAGTTTGAGATCCGGATCGTCGACCTTATTCGTATGCCGGTGGTGTTGACTGTGGATCAAATAGAACCCCACACCGAAGAATGCGATCACGGCCGCGCTAAACCAAGTCCCGATCAGGGCACTCACGAGCTTGTTCCGGGCGAGGGTGAAGTGGAATCCCTCATGCGCGGTGGTGCCGAGCACGTAGAAACCGAATCCGGCAATCAGTGTGAGCAACGCCGCAGGGATCGTCACAACAGCCGAACTCCAGTCGGCAATAGCGACCATCCAATAGATAAGCAGCCCCGGCCCGAATGCTAGCCCCAAGGCATAGGTCATGAAGAGTGCGGTGACCCACGGCCGGCTCGGTTCGACGAATTTGGAAGGCAGTGCGGGTGGTAGTCGTCGGACGGGAATGTTCATGATGTAGCCGAAGAAAAAGTTGCCTTTCGAGGTTGCTCCAGCGCCTCGGTGATGGCTCTGATCACGTGCCTGCGTTCTGCGATGCTGCTCACATGTCCACCACGCAGCCAGCGCACTGTTGCGCAGTTAGCCCAGTGACGTTGCATCCGTTCATAGGACCCGGCTGGCACATAGTGATCGCGGCGTGCACCGACCAGCGTCAAACGCCTCTGCAAATCAGGCAACGGTAGACGTTCAAGGCTTGTCTGCTCGAAGAGGTCTGCCATCTGTTCACGAACCGGCCTGCTGGAGCCGCTCGTAGCCTGCAGCAGGCTCCAGTCGCACAGACTTCCAAGAAGGCCCTCGAGCAGCACAGGTGCACCGCTATGAGGCGCGAGGAGCGATACCGCGTGCACCGGTACTGGTGAACGCAGCGCAGCCACTGCAGCAAGGTAGCCACCCTTGCTGATGCCCGCGATGCAAATGTTGTGAAATGACTGGCCACTGAGCCAAGCGAGCACACTGCGTGCCTCTTCGATGCACGCGGCGCTCAAGACCAGGAAGTCCGAAAAGTACGACAGCGTTGCGCCGTACTGAGCCTGCGGCTTTCGGCGGCCCATAAAAGGGCTTTCCAGCAGTACGGTTGCGACTCCCTGCCTTGCCAGCGCCCGCGCGATGGGGAGGCGCCCGTCAACACCCTCCTCGCGTGAGGTAGGGGTGAGCACCACGACAGAACCGCTCTTACCCAGGACCGGGCGCACGAAGCGAAAGTATGCGGTCCTCGACTCCGCCGGCAGGTGCTCCCGATGAGAAGGGGAAGCGAAACTTCCGTTGCGAAACCATAAGTCGTGGGCATCGGCCTTCCAGTCGGCCTCCCACTCGATCATGAGTTCTGCGGGCTTGCCTGGGGACTGCCAATGACTGTTCACAGCTGCCAGTGCCTCGTGACTGCCCCAACCCTTATGAAACATTGGAGGCGACTTTCGATTGAGAAAGCAGTGATACGCGAAGTACCACTGGTCGAGCTTTCCAAGCCATCCGTCAGCGGCGGAGAGAATTTCCATATCGCTCAGACGCCTTCCTTGCAAGACGCCAAATTGCGCGCCCGCTTGGATCGACGAGCAAACTCGGCCATTCGACGGTTGTACCGATGTACTTCTGTAAAGGCCTGGCTCAGGGTGCACTCTCGATAGGGCACACCGAATACGTGGCAAAGGTGGCGCGTGATGACGCGGGCCTCTGGCAGCCGAGTCGCGGACAAGTGACCGAATAGGTGATGCTCGATATGAGTGTTCAGTCCAATGCACAAATGAGTCAAAAGCCTGCCGGAAGGCAGATTCCGCGCGGTCACGATCTGCCGCAAGGCTGGCGGCCAGGCGCTGGCCTCTTCGCCCGTGGGGCCTCCCAGATGATTTGGTAGAAAGACGAAAGCCAAATAGGCTCCTTCAACCCAGGTAAGAAGTCCGTAGTTGATTGCGGCGTTGCCAACGCCAATCCAGAATGCGGGCAAACCAATCCAAATCGCGGCGTGGAGGGCCAACAGCAGGAGGTCGATCCACATCGCCGCAGGCGTGCGCATGACTCGCTTCCACCCCGCCACCTTCAGCGAGAAACCCATCAGCGTCGAGAGAGGAATCAACAAGAGGTGCTGGTGTTGTGTGCACCATCCGGCCAGCCCCCGCGCAGCGACAGCATCGGCCTCGCTGAAACTGAAGAGCCAGGGGCGAACGTCGGGATCCTTTCGCGAATTGGGATGGAGGTGGTGGGCGCCGTGACGCTCGATCCACGCGCTGTAAGAGGCACCGACCAAGAATGTCATGAAGAATCGACCGACGAACCAAGTCGACTTTCTGTGGCGCGTGACGGCCCCATGTCCAGCCTCATGTGCGATCGCCGAAGCCTGCACGCCGATGTAGCCAGCCATGATGCCGATGACCAGCCGTGCGGGCCAACCCTCCACGAAGAGGAGAGCACTCCATGTGAAAGCGGCAATGGCCATCACCCACAGAGCGCGCATCACATGCGCGGCACCGTCGCTCCTGAACACCCCCGCCTCTCCCAACTCACTTCGCAATCGAGTCATGAATTCGGCAGTCTCTGCTGGCGACCACGCTCGCACTGGCGACGACAGGGTGCGATCTTCAGGTCGGGCGTTGGTCACACCGCTCATACGACGCCTCGCTCGGCCCGCAGTCGTTCAAGCACTCTTTCCGGGGGTATGACTCCATCCTGCCCGCGAATGACGCCAGATGACCTTCCCTCCGCCACTACTTTTTCCCCGACCAGAAACTGGTGGCTCATGTAGAAGCAACGCTCATCCCAGTGAGTTAACTGCATCACCGCCTCGAACTTCTGAAAGAGCTTGAGCGATCGCTTGTAGCTCATCGTGTGCTCGGCAATCAGCGGAACCCACTTCTCCTTTCTCATGACGGAAACAAGGCCGGCTCGCAGAAACAGATCGACCCGAGACAAATCGGCGATCGTCAAGTAACGGCCGTTGTTCATGTGCAGATTGAGGTCGAGATCGTTGGGCAGGGTGATCAGGCGCAATCGGCTCTCAGCCACACCGACTGGCAGGCGCTGGCGGCGCAGCGACAGAAGCCATACCCAGATCATTCGAAGAATCAAGTTCATTGCGGCTTTCGTTGTTTGTGTCCGAGTTCAGTCGATCCGCAGGCCCAGACGCTGCATCTCGCAGAGATCGCTTGCGGTGGGTGCCCGATATCGCCGACGCAACACGTCTCCACCAAGAACCAAGTTGAAATTCGACGCAACGTAGCGGTGGTGCATATAGTGGTTGCGTGCCATCGAACGGAAATACCAGCGTCGCAGCAGCCAGGCGGTCGTGCGGGAGGCTTCGCGCACCGCACGCTCGTGCGACATATGCAGGTATGGATGAATGAAATGACTGAACAGCGGCGGAAGCGCCAGGGCGACGCAACAGCCCACCGTTCCCCACATACCTAGCATGAACGCCGTAAGGGGAATGGCCGGCAGCAGCGGTGCGATGAAGACCAGCGCGCCGCTGCCATGAAGGCGAACCGCATAGAGCGAGCGCTGGATGATTTGCCCGTGGTACCCAAGGCCCGCCAACTCTTGGTCCAGCGTCTCGCGTTCCGACTCAGAACGAAATTGTGTGACGTGGTCCTGCTTGAACGTTTTGCGGTGATGAACCACGTGATGCGAGTACCTCGTACGAATCAGGTAACGACAAAGACGGGGAAAACGCTCCCAGCGTTTGACACTCTTGTTGGGTGCGTCCGAAACATGCTGATGCACGATGGACTCAATGAGGCTGGCGACGACGTACCCGCCCGCGAAGCCACATGGCAGGCTGGCCAAGTCGGAGAGGTTCATCGGATCAAGTTGCTGCCGTTGCTTGACAGTGGAACCATGCGGCCTGCCCCCGCATCCCAGACGCGAACTTGCAGGCAGGCGAAACTCTGCCGAAGTGTGATGCGTGGCGGATCACCAAATTCTGAGTGATTTTTGAAGCACTCGTAGAGTCTGTAGTTCGGGATGCGTGCGTCCAGGTGATGAATGTGATGGAGCCCAATACTCGCGGTTAGCCAACGGAGCCATGCAGGCAATTCGTAGTACGTCGCGCCCTGCATGCTGGCACGCCAGGATTCCCAATCGTCTTCACGCCTCCAGTAAGCATCCGGAAATTGATGCTGGACATAAAAGAGCCAAACGCCTGCGATCGATGCAATCGACATCATGGCAAGGTGGAACTGGATCACGAGGATGGGGTCGCAAAATGCGCATGGCAGCGCGAGCAGGACCACCCAGCAGAGATTGGTGAGATGAACGCTGCGGCGCTCAGCTTTCCACTTAAGGGGCACCTTGTATGTAGTGCGCTGGCGCAGGATGAAGAGAAATGGCGGGCCGATCAGCAAGAGGATCAGCGGATGTCGATAGATGCGATATCGGCGTTGCTGCGCCGAAGTGAGACATTTGTACTCATCAGCTGTCAGCGTGTGGATGTCGCCGAAACCCCTCTTGTCAAGGTTACCGGAGTTGCTGTGATGTAGTGCATGAAAGCGGCGCCAGCATCGGTAAGGCGTCATCGTCAGCACGCCCAGCCAGAAGCCGATCACGTCGTTAGTGCGGTGGGAGCGAAAGAACGAACGGTGGCCGCAGTCGTGCTGAATCATGAAAAGCCGCACGACAAAAGCGGCCGCAACTGCCGCCGCGATAGCCGTCCCGAACAACGACTGTTTGGTGAGCGCCAGACCCGCAGCATAGGTGGTCAACCAAAGGCAAAAGGTGATGCTCAATTGGCGGACACTTCTGACCGGCTGGGATTTGCTGTATTGCGACGAGATCGACAGTAGGCGCGCGCGTGTTCCGCGGCCTCCGCCGCTTGATTTCTGACTCATTGACTCAACTCCCTGTGACTTACCGCTGCGGCGCCTGAGGCGCTCTGGGCAACGAACAATGAAAACGTAACTTCAGCCGAGCATTTAGCGCGCGTCACCTCCGATCGAACACATCGCTGTCATATTCAATGTCCTTCTGTAGTCTTCGGCTTCATTTGGACGGTGTGACGCACCGTTGGGATTGGCCGTGGCTGTCTCACTCGCTGCGCTTCATACGCGTGCACGAGCGATGCAATAGCTTGATGGCTCGCACCGGGACCCGGGGCCCAATCGAGGTCTTTGACAGCCAGCGCATGACCATCCGCGTCAAGAATTCGCAACGGGAGCACTTCTTTGCCGCTGCTGCGTTTGATCACCTTGATGGGCACCGTTTCGGAGGTGTGCAACCACTGGTCTCCCCATTGCATCAAGGCGACCAAGGCAGGCACCAATCCTTCGCCCATCGGCGTCAGGTTGTAGCCCATGCGGCGCCCGTCTGTCCTCAGCGGTGTCTGAATGAAAATTCCGGCTTCAACCAGCTTCGCAAGGCGATGAGTCAACACGTTGCGGGCAATTCCCAAATGCGCCGCGAAGTCATCAAAGCGGTGAGTTCCGAACAACACCTCTCTGATAAGCAAGAACGCCCAGCGATCGCCCAGCAGATCCAGCGAGCGGGCGACGGAGCATATGGAGGCGTTGGGTTTCAGACGCGGCACGAGTACTTCTCGGTGAGCAAGGAAGCCTTGAATCCTAAACGATAAGTCCTTAAAAGCAACTCAATAAGTTGCTTTTCGAAATTTTTCGATCGCCTTCAGCCCCACTGCCTCAATCAAGGCGTGCGCCGCACAAGCGAGTCGCAGTCGCTGAGAAAAAATTCTCGTTGTTGTTGCATCGTCCCTAGACTTCGGGCCATGACTCAACCTGCGCTCACTCAGGCATCACCCCTCGAATCGTTCCTTCACGCCATTCCGAAGGTCGAACTGCACTGTCACCTGTTCGGCACCGTGCGGCACGACACCTTCGCCGCGCTCAACCGCGCCGCTGGCGCGCCGCTGGCCGACGATGAAATCGAGGGCTTCTACACGCGCGGCGAAAAACCGGTCGGCGTTCTGCGGGTGCTGCGTGCGCTCGACGCGCACCTGGTGCGCAGGGCCGACGACCTGCATCGACTCGCCCTCGAATACCTGCAGGACGCCGCCAGCCACAACGTTCGCTACAGCGAATTCTTCTGGAACCCGACCGGCACCGTGCACGAATCGGGCATCGGCTACCGGCAGGCGCAGGACGCCATCGTGCGCGCCATCCACGACGCCGAACAGCAATTCGGCATCATCGGCCGCCTGATCGCCGCGATCGACCGCGAGGCCAGTCCCGAAGCTGCGGTCGAGATGGTGCAATGGGTCGTCGACAACCGCTGCGACGAAGTCATCGGCATCGGCATCGACTACCGCGAGACCGACCGTCCGCCCGAACTGTTCATGCAGGCCTACAGCGACGCGCGGCGCGCCGGCCTCAAGACCACCGCGCACGCCGGCGAGTTCGGCATGCCGTGGACCAACGTGCGTACCGCACTCGATGTGCTGAAGGTCGACCGCATCGACCATGGCTACACGGTGGTCGACCGCCCCGAATTCGCACGCGAGTGCGCCGACCGGGGCGTGATCTTCACCGTCGTGCCCACCAACTCCTACTACCTGCGAACCCTCCCGCCCGAGCGCTGGGCGCTCGACCATCCGATTCGCCGCATGCCCGGACTGGGCCTGCGCATCCACCCCAACACCGACGACCCGACGCTGCACAAGGTCACGCCCACGCAAGCGTGGCTGATGATGGTTCGAGATTTCGGATTCACCCGCGACGACCTTCGAGACTTCATGCTCAACGGCCTGGACGGCGCCTGGATCGACGACACGCTACGCCGCCAATGGCGCACGGCGTGGAGCGCCGAATTCGACACCCTCCGCACCCGCCTTCCCTAGTCCCGCCAGTCCAATAGATAGATTCGCGAAACACCGCGGAACCGGCTTCGCCGGGCCGCTGGTGTTGCCCCCGGCAGGGGGCGGGCGTCTACACGAAGTGAGAAAGCCTGGGGGCGAGCAACATGAACACCGCGGAACCGGCTTAGCCGGGCCGCCGGTGTTGCCCCCGGCAGGGGGTGGGCGGCTACACGAAGTGAGCCAACCTGGGGGCGAGCTCTTCACGACGATTCGTCGTCACCTGGCCAATCGCGGATGTAGGCCTTCAACATCTTGTTCTCGAAGTTCTGGCTGTCCACCACTGCTTTCGCGACGTCGTAGAAGCTGATCACGCCCATCAGCATGCGCTTGTCCATCACCGGCATGTAGCGTGCATGGCGCTCGAGCATGATGCGGCGGATTTCGTCGAGATCGGTTTCGAGGGTGCAGGTGACGGGATGATCGTCCATCGCCTTGCGCACCAGCGTGCCGCCAACCTGGCCGCCGTTGGCGACGATGGCGACGATCACTTCGCGGAAGGTGAGCATGCCGACCAAGTCGCCATGCTCCATGACGACCAGCGAACCGATGTCCTTGTCGGCCATGGTGTTGACTGCGTCAGCCAGGGGTTGATCGGGCGTGGCCGTAAAGAGCGTGTTGCCCTTGACGCGCAGGATGTCGCTGACTTTCATCGTGTTGCTCCTCACTTGCTCGGCGGCGTGCCGATTTGAATATAGCCCACAATCACCGCCCATCCACAGGCCCACGATGGCGTCGCAGGGATTGCGCGCGTAACGGGGCATTGCAGAAACGTCAATGAAAGGCCCTCATGTCCGGCTACTCCGACCCCGGCTTCGACACGCTGGCATTGCATGCCGGCGCCGCGCCCGACCCCGCCACTGGCGCGCGCGCAGTACCGATCCACCTGACCACATCCTTCGTCTTCGAGTCGAGCGACCACGCGGCGGCGCTCTTCAATCTCGAACGCGCGGGCCATGTGTATTCGCGCATCAGCAATCCGACGAATGCGGTGCTGGAGCAGCGCGTGGCGGCGCTCGAAGGCGGCATCGGTGCGATCGCGACCGCGAGCGGCCAGGCAGCGCTGCACTTGTCGATCGCGACGCTGATGGGCGCCGGCTCGCACATCGTCGCGAGTACCGCGCTCTACGGCGGCTCGCAGAACCTTTTGCACTACACGATGCGTCGCTTCGGCATCGACACGACCTTCGTGAAGCCGGGCGACCTCGACGGCTGGCGTGCGGCGATCCGGCCGGAGACCAAGCTGCTCTTCGGCGAGACCGTGGGCAATCCGGGCCTCGACGTGCTGGACATCCCGGCCGTCAGCGAGATTGCACATGCGGCCAAAGTGCCGCTGCTGGTGGATTCGACGCTGACCTCGCCTTACCTCATCAAGCCCTTCGACTGGGGTGCGGACCTGGTCTATCACTCGGCCACCAAGTTCCTGTCGGGCCATGGCACGGTCATCGGCGGGGTCGTGGTCGATTCGGGCAATTTCGACTGGGAGCGCTCGGGCAAATTCGGCGAGTTGACCCAGGCGTATGACGGCTTCCACAACATGGTCTTCAGCGAGGAGAGCACGGTCGGTGCCTTCCTGCTGCGCGCTCGGCGCGAGGGGCTGCGCGACTTCGGCGCGTCGATGAGCCCGCACACCGCATGGCTGATCTTGCAAGGCATCGAGACGCTGCCATTGCGCATGGAGCGCCACATCGACAACACGCAGAAGGTGGTGGAGTTCCTCGCCGCGCATCCGTTCGTGGCGCACGTCGGGCATCCGCTGCTCGAATCGCATCCGAGCCATGCGCTGGCGGGCAAGCTGCTGCGCCATGGCGCGAAGGGCGCGGGCTCGGTCTTCAGCTTCGACCTCAAGGGCAACCGCGAGCAAGGCAAGAAGTTCATCGAGGCGCTCAAGCTGTTCAGCCATCTCGCGAACGTGGGCGACTGCCGCAGCCTCGTGATTCATCCAGCCAGCACGACGCATTTCCGGATGACTGACGAGGCCTTGGCCGGCGCAGGCATTTCGCAAGGGACGATTCGCCTGTCGATCGGCCTGGAAGACCCTGCGGATCTCATCGATGACCTCAAGCGAGCGCTCAAGGCTGCAGAAAAGGCGGGTGCCTGATGGAACTGCTCGTCAACGGCCACGCGACCTATTGCTACACCGGCGGCAAGGCGCTCGACAGCGAAAAGCCCACCGTAGTGTTCATCCACGGCGTGCTCAACGACCACAGCGTCTGGATCCTGCAGAGCCGCTGGTTTGCCAACCACGGCTGGAACGTGCTGGCGGTCGACCTGCCGGGACACTGCAAGAGCGAAGGGCCGCCGCCGGCGACAGTTGAAGATGCGTCCGCGTTCATCATCGCCCTGCTCGATGCGGCCGGCGTCGCGAAGGCTGGCCTGGTCGGGCACAGTTTCGGATCGCTGATCGCGCTCGAAACGGCTGCGCGCGCACCGGAGCGCGTCACGCACCTCGCGCTGGTCGGGACCGCCTATCCGATGACGGTGTCGCCTGCCCTGCTCGATGGGGCGCTCAACGATCCCCAGCGGGCGATCGCGATGGTCAACACCTTCTCGCATTCGCTGCTCGCACCGCCGCCCTCCTCGCTCGGCCCGGGCACCTGGCTCTACGGCGGCTCACGCGCGCTCATGCGCCGGGTGCTGGCGAGCAATCCGAACGCGAATGTCTTTCACATCGGCTTCAAGGCCTGCAATGACTACGCGAACGGCGAAGACGCCATCGCGAAGGTGCAATGCCCGACGCTGTTCCTGCTGGGTGCCGCTGACCAGATGACACCGCCACGCGCTGCAAAGACGCTGGCGGGCAAGGCGCGTGGCGCGAAGGTCGTGACGGTCAAGGCGGGCCATTCGCTGATGAGCGAAGCGCCGGACGAGGTGCTGTTCGCCCTGAGCGCGTTTCTCAAGAATTGAAACCCCGCCCAGGTCTCACCGGCTTCAGCGCAATGCGTTGATGTCGGGGACTTCGACCAACGGGTTGGGCGCGCCACGCTTCGCGACAGCAAGCATGGCACGCCCCACCTGCACGCTGGTGGTGACCCGGTCGGGCGCCCATCGGCGCAGCAGACCAAAGACAGGCCTGGCGATCACGTAGGCCGTCTGGTAGAGCGCAGTCTTGGAGCGCACGCCGTGCATCGGCTCGATGAAACCGGGCCGGAACATGTAGGCGGCCTTGAAGGGAAGGCGCATCAGCGCGTTCTCTGTGGCGCCCTTGACGCGCGCCCACATGACCCGGCCACGCTCGGTGCTGTCGGTCCCGGCGCCGGACACATAGACGAAAGTCATCTGGGGATTGAGGCGGGCCAATGTTTGCGCCGCCGCCAGCGTGAGGTCGTAGGTGACGCGGCGATAGTCTTCCTCGCTCATGCCGACGGAGGAAACGCCCAGGCAGAAAAAGCAGGCGTCGAAATCGGTGAGTTGGTCTTCGACGGCCCTGTAGTCGTTCAGGTCCGGAAGGATGAGTTCGCGCAACTTGGGATATTGCTCGCCGATCGGCCTGCGGCCGACGCTGAGCACCTGCGTCACGTCGCCGTCGACAAGGCATTCGCGCAGCACGCCCTGCCCGACCATTCCCGTGGCGCCGAAGAGCATGATTCTCATCACGCGACCGAGAAGGTTTCGGGTTCGCGGCCCAGCGCGCCCAGCAGCGTCCGCACCTCGGGACTGGAGGCCTGTGCCGGCTGCAAAGCGGTCAGCAGACGCGAAAGTGTCTCGGCATGCGGCAACAAGGGACCGAGGAAACGGGTGCCGTCGCCGTTCGCGATCAGCATCGTCGGGAAGGTCTCGACGTCGAAGTCGTCCGCGAGATCGGCATGGTCCTCGACGTCGACCCAGGCGAAGCGGAATTGCGGATGCGCGCGCGCCACCTGTTCGAACAGCGGCCGGTATTCGCGGCAGGCACCGCACCATTCGGCGCACAGGCAAACGACCCACAGCGGATCGCCGGCCGTCTCGGGGGCTGCGGAAGTGGAAAAGTCGGTCAAGGCCAGTTCGGTCGTTGAGGGGTGGATGAAGCGTCCGCCGCCATTATCGATAGACCAGCAGATCCTGCAGGCGGAGCCCGACCAAAGGGCCTTTGCGCCAGAGGCTGTCGAGCGGCGGGGCCTGTGGCATGAGCAGTTCCTTCAGCAAAGGCTCGACCGGCGTGATGGCCGGTTCGGCCAGCAGCACATAGCGAGGGTCCTCGTCGTTCTTCTCCTCGGCGATGGGGGCGATCCAGTCGATGGCGACCAGCGTTTCCAGCACCGGGGCGAGTTGGAGTGCGTCCACCCGCATCCGAGCCACCAGTTCGGCGGCGCCCAGTCCCTTCGCCGCCGTGGTCCTGGCGTCGGCCAGGTGTTGCAACGCCTCGACCGCCAGTTGGAGCGGCCATCCCGCCGCACCGCCACGGCGCGCCACGCCGGTCAGGAGGCTCGGCAGATACGCCGCGATCACCGCGCCGAAAAGCACGATGAGCCAGGCCATGTAGATCCAGACCAGCAGGATCGGCAACGTTGCGAAGGCACCGTACACCACGGAATAGGTGGGCACCAGGCTGAGGTAATAGCCCAGCGCGTGCTTGGAAATCTCGATCGCGGCTGCGACGAACAGGCCGCCGGCCCATGCGTGCGCCCACTTGACGTGGGTGTTCGGCACGTAGCGATAGAGCGACGCCATGCCGCCGGCCAACAGGAAGAACTCGAAGGTGTCGAACAACAGCTTGACGAAGCTCCCGCCGAACACCTCGCGCGAGGCCGAGAAGAAGGAAGCAGTGGTGCTCAGGCTCAGCGCCAGCACCAGCGGTCCCAGCGTGATGGCGGCCCAGTAGATCAGCACCCGCTGGGCCAAGGGCCGGGACTTGCGCACACGCCAGATGTTGTTGAGCGTCTTGTCGATCGTGAGGATCAGCGCAACCGCCGTGACCAGCAGCACGACGAGGCCTGCCGCCCCCAGCCCGCTGGCCTTGTTCGCGAACTGGTTGAGGTAACCGAGCACCTGTCGGGCGATGTTGTCGGGGATCAGACTCTCGATCAGCCACCGTTGCAAGCGGCCCTGCATCTTGGCGAACATCGGGAACACGGTGAACAGCGCCAACGCCACGGTGAAGAACGGCACCATCGCGATGGTGGTGGTGAACGTCAGGCTGCTCGCGGTGAGGCCCAGCCGGTCTTCCCGGAAGCGCTCGCGGAGCACTGCTGCAGTATTGCCCCAAGGGAAGTGTTGCAGGTCTCTCCAGAAATTCATGGCCGGTATCATGACGTATTGGCTCACCCCCAGGCTTCGTGCACTGCGTGTCTTGATCACATCCTCTCTTCCTCCCGCATCTGTTTCCGCCACACGCTGGCTGGCCGTCGGCAGCCTCGTCGGCCTGATCGTGCTCGGGCTCGCCTGGGAGTTGTGGCTCGCTCCCCTGCGGCCCGGCGGCTCCTGGCTGGCGCTCAAGGTGCTGCCGCTCGCGGTGCCGCTGGCAGGCCTCCTGAAGAACCGGATGTACACGTATCGCTGGGTCAGCCTAATGATCTGGCTCTATTTCACCGAAGGCGTGGTGCGCGCCTGGAGCGACACGAATCACGTCAGCCAGGTGCTGGCGCTGGTGCAGGTGGTGTTGTGCCTTGTGCTCTTCATGGCCTGCGCATGGCATGTCCGGCTGCGCCTGCGGCATGCCGCCCTGGCGAGAAGTCTTGAAGGAGCGACGCAATGAGCGTCCTGATCGAAAAATTGCGCGCCATCGTCGGCGCACCGAACGTCCTGACCGACGGCGACCTCACCGCCTGGGAGCAGGACTGGCGCAAGCGCTCGCGCGGCAAGTCCCTGGCGGTGGTGCGGCCGGCCGACGCGCAGCAGGTTGCAGACGTCGTCAAGGCGTGCGCAGCCGCCGGAACATCCATCGTGCCGCAGGGCGGCAACACCGGCCTCGCGGTCGGCTCGATCCCGGACGACACCGGCACCCAGGTCCTGCTGAGCCTGCAACGCATGAACGCGATCCGCAGCATCGATGCCGCGAACCTCACCATGACCGTCGAGGCCGGCTGCGTGCTGCAGACCTTGCAGGAAGCGGCCCGAAACGCCGGATTTCTCTTCCCGCTGAGCCTGGCGGCCGAAGGCAGCTGCACCATCGGCGGCAATCTCGCGACCAACGCGGGCGGCACGCAGGTCGTGCGCTACGGCAACACGCGCGACCTGTGCCTCGGACTCGAAGTCGTCACGCCGCAAGGCGAGATCTGGGAAGGCACCAGTGGCCTGCGCAAGGACAACACCGGCTACGACCTGCGCGACCTGATCATCGGCAGCGAAGGCACGCTCGGCATCATCACCGCCGCGACCATGAAGCTCTACCCGCTGCCGGCCGCGCAACTCACGGCCTGGGCGGCAGTGCCGTCGCTCGAACACGCGGTGACGCTGCTGGGCCTCGCGCACAAACGCCTCGGCCCCGGCCTGACGGGCTTCGAGGTCATGGGCAAGTTCGCGTTGAGCCTCGTGGCCAAGCACTTTCCAGCGATGCGCGTGCCTTTCATCGACGAGGCGGCCGTGCCTTATTGCGTGCTGCTTGAAAACTCCGACAGCGAATCCGAAGATCACGCCCGCGCCCGCTTCGAGGCGCTCCTCGAAACCGCCTTCGAGACCGGCTGCGTGACGGACGCCGTGGTGGCCGAGAACCTCACCCAGGCGCATCAGCTCTGGCACGTGCGCGAAAGCATTCCGCTCGCGCAGGCCGAGGAGGGGCTCAACATCAAGCACGACATCTCGATCGCGGTGTCGCGCATTCCTGCCTTCGTCGCCGAGACCGATGCGCTGCTCGCGCGCGAGATTCCCGGCGTGCGGCTCGTGAACTTCGGCCACCTTGGTGATGGCAACCTGCACTACAACGTGCAGGCGCCGGTCGGCGGCGACAACGGTGCCTTCCTGCGCGAGCACGAAGACCGGATCAACACGCTGGTCTACGACGCGGTGGAAAAATTCGAGGGCTCGTTTTCGGCCGAGCACGGCGTTGGCTCGCTCAAGGTCGACAAGCTCGAAAAACACAAGTCCCCCGTGGCGCTTGGCATGATGCGTACCATCAAGCGCGGGCTCGACCCGCAGAACATCCTGAATCCGGGTCGCGTGATCCGGACGGAGACCCTTCAATGAATCGCCCCATCCGCTCCCAATACGAAGATTTCATGCGCCACGTCGACACGACGGGCGTCCAGAAAGGCGACCGCACCGGCACCGGCACCAAGAGTGTGTTCGGCTACCAGATGCGCTTCGATCTCAACGAAGGTTTCCCGCTGGTCACCACGAAGAAGGTGCACCTCAAGTCCATCATCCAGGAATTGCTGTGGTTCCTGACCGGATCGAGCAACAACAACTGGCTCAAGGAGCGAGGCGTCACGATCTGGGACGAATGGGCGCGCGAAGATGGCGATCTCGGCCCGGTGTACGGTGTGCAATGGCGCAGCTGGCCGACGCCGGACGGTGGCCACATCGACCAGATCCAGCAGGTGATGGATACGCTGCGCAGCAATCCCGATTCGCGGCGCATCATCGTGAGCGCGTGGAACGTCGCCGAGTTGTCGAAGATGGCGCTGATGCCTTGTCATGCGTTCTTCCAGTTCTACGTGGCGCCGCCGCAGGCGCCCGGCGAACGCGGCAAGCTCAGCTGCCAGCTCTATCAGCGCAGCGCCGACATCTTCCTGGGCGTGCCTTTCAACATTGCGAGCTATGCGCTGCTCACGCACATGATCGCGCAGCAGTGCGATCTCGACGTCGGGGATTTCATCTGGACCGGCGGCGACTGCCATATCTACAGCAACCATGCGGAGCAGGTCGCGCTGCAACTCAGCCGCGCGCCCTACCCCTATCCCACGCTGGTCATCAAGCGCAAGCCGCCGTCGATCTTCGACTACGAATACGAAGACTTCGAGGTCGTCGACTACCAGCATCACCCCGCCATCAAGGCGCCGGTCGCGGTCTGAATCGTGGGCACTCGTATCAACTTGATCCTCGCGCGCGCCGCCAATGGCGTGATCGGTCTCAACGGCGACATGCCCTGGCATCTGCCGGAGGACTTGGCGCATTTCAAGAAGGTGACCTCGGGGGCGCCCGTGATCATGGGGCGCAAGACCTGGGACTCCCTGCCGCCGCGCTTTCGGCCGCTGCCGGGACGACGCAACATCGTCGTCACGCGCCAGCCGGACTGGCAAAGCGCCGGTGCCGAACGCGTGTCGAGCCTGTATGAAGCCTTGGCGCTTTGCGAGCGTGACGGGTCGCCCGAAGCCTGGGTGATCGGCGGCGCACAAATCTACGCCGAAGCCGAGCCGCTCGCACGGCGAGCCGTCATCACCGAGATCGCGCGCGACTACGAAGGCGACGCGTGGGCGCCCACCTTCGGCGCCGGTTGGCATGAGACCGCGCGCGAATCGCATGTGGCGGCGAACGGGCTGCCCTTCAGCTTCGTCACGCTGGAACGGCGCTGAGCGCACCGGCAAGAAAAAAAGCCGCTCACCCGTTTCGAGTGAGCGGCAGAGGCTGGCAATCTCTATCTAGCTGATCAGTTCAAGCCCGCGTACTTCAGCGTCCACGTGAAGGAACGGTTGGTGCTCGAGGTCAACGCAAACGGATTCGTCGTGCAGGCGAACTTCGAATGCAGCTGGCCGATCGGCGTGGTCGACAGCGGATTGGTGACCCCGGCCGCCATGTCGAAATTCGACAAGGCGCAGGTGTCGAAGCCCGCCGTGCCGTAGCCCGTCGCATCGCTGTTCGCGTAGGTCACCGAGACACCATCGGCGTTGGCCGTCGTGTTCTGGTAGTCGGCGAAGGACGTGAAGTCCGTCTCGACCGCCATGCTTCCGGTCAAGGTTGCCGAGCTCAGCGTATCGGTGCGTGTCACCGTGCCCTGCCCGAACGTCAGCACCGTGTGCGCCTGCAGATCGATGTCGGTCGTGTAGAGCGCATTCTTCGCCGCCTGCCTGAACTTGGTCGTGTCGAACGAGACGACGACCTGGCCGTTGGTCTCCTGCACATTCAGGTTCTTGTAATACGTGACCGGGAGGTAGGTCTTGCCGCCGTAGCTGACTTGGGGCACCAGCAGCGCATAGGCCAGGTCGGTCGTGCCGTAGATCAGCTTGTCGGCAAAAGGCACCGGGTAGTACGGCGTGAACGAGTTGTAGTCGGGTGCCTGGCTCAGGTTCAGGTTGATCACGCGTTTGCCGTCGCGCACCGTGATCAATGCGGCGCTGTAGGGATGCGCGGCATCGGTGGGCTGGTTGTACCAGGTGAGCGTGTAGTGCGGCTTCGTCGTGTCGAGCCAGGACTGGAAGGCCGCATCGTCCGTCGGCGCCTTGCCGCCGAAGCCGAGCTTGTTCCACCAGTTGTTCACGTACATGAACTGATGCAGCAGGCTGAAGTTCTCGCCCATGACACGCGGCTTGCCGCGATAGCCGTCCGTTCCGCGGCCCTTGACCCACATGTTCACCGACGGCGTGGGCAATGTCGGGTCATACCAGAAGGTCTCGTAGCGATAGGCTGCCTTGTAGATGAACGAGTAGGCGATCTTCATTTCCTCGTCGGTCAGGACGCCCGCATTGGCTGCGGCCGTCAGGATCTCCATGAATGCCGTGTCGCCATATGGGCCGATGGAACGGCCGTAGTTGAAGCCTTGGCCGCTGGTGTTGAGCTGCGGCAGGATCAGGTCGACGGACTTCCGCAGGTAGCCCTTGAGTTCGTCCGTCAGGTTGGCCTCGTTCCCCATCTCGAAGGTGCGCTCGGTCACTTCGGCTATCAGCAAGGTGCTGTAGCGGTCAAAGCGCGCCTGGTCGTAGTAGGTGGTGTGGGTGTTCGAGGCTTCGTCGGAGAACCCGCCCGACGAGTCATTCCGGATGTGGTTGGCGAGCGTGTACAGAAGCGCATCGCGCGCGCCCATGGTCGCCACGGTCGGATCGGTGGTTGACGAGAAACTGGGGTTGCTCCAACCGAGCTTTTGCCGCAGCCCGGCGATGCCGTACGAAACGGCGTAGTAGTTCTGCGCGGTGTTGAGCGTCGCGACATCGATCGGCGTTCCGGCGGCCGGGCAGGTGTCCGTCTTGCCGCTGGCATCCGCCCCGAACATGTCGCAGAAGGTGAGGCGCTTCTGCAGCGTCGCGAGCACTGCATCGCTGAACACCTCGTTGAGCATGCCGCGCGCCTTCAGGTTGTTGAGCGCGACGAGGTAGTAGTACTCGCCCCACGACGTGTTCGCGTAGAGGTAGTTAGCACCGCTCATCTGCGTGATCATCGCCGTCGTGATGCTCTGGTAGGTCGCCAGATAGTCCGCATACTGCGGATCGTTCTTCGCCTTCATGTCCATCAAGATGTACGACAGGCCGAGCGCGAGCTTGCCGGGCAGGAATTTGTCGCCGGTGTTCGTGTCCAGCACGTGCACCGGGCTCCCATCGCCGAGGTCCATCACCACCTGCGTGAAATCGGGCGCCTTCTTGATGAGATCGAAGAGGGCTCGCATCTGGCCCATCATGGTGATGGGAATGCCGGCGCCGTCAGGGACGGTCGTGTCCGGTGCGCCGTAGACGATAGCCTGCAGGGACTTCGCGTTCATCGTGGGCGTGATCGGGTCCGTCGGTGATGTCGTCGGAGGCGTGATCGTCCCGCCGCCGCCTGTACCGCTACCACCACCACTGGCTGGCGGAACCCATCCGCCGGAGTTGCCGCCGCCTCCGCAGGCAGCCAGAAGGAGGGTGAGCGTGCTGAGTGCGATCGCAATGGGTCGCTTGCTTGGCGAAAACATTTTTGTCTCCTGATCGGGATTTGTTTGAAGGAATCGCCTTAACACTTACGTTATCAGTCATCGTATAAGTTGGCGGCCCATTATGTTCAGGCGAAATTGCAAGCGTCAACGCAGGGAAGGTCCTTAATTCAAAAGCACTCGGGAGGAGCGCCTCTGTGACCCTTCAAGGTGCTGATGGGTAGACGTTCGATCTCATAAGATGTCGTACTTCTAGAAACATCTCAAGGTCTCGCCGAATGCGGCGAAGCTCAGCCTTTCCTGAGCGGAAGGACGTTGCCTTCGACGGCACCTTGCACGCGGGCCCCGGTCACGAAGTACGCGTGCAGGTCATGCGCAAAGCTGTTGAGCTTGGTCAGCACGAACTTGTTGCCGCGCACCAGCGCGTTGTAGCCCAGCACTGCCGGAATGGCCACCGCGAGACCCAGCGCCGTCATGATCAGCGCCTCGCCGATCGGGCCGGCCACCTTGTCGATCGTCGCCTGGCCGGCCAGGCCTATGCTCATCAACGCGTGATAGATGCCCCACACGGTGCCGAACAGTCCAATGAAGGGAGCGGTCGAACCGACCGAAGCCAGAACGGCGAGCCCAGTCTGCAGGCGCGCCGTGAACTCGTCGATGCCATTGCGCAGTGCGCGCGTGATCCAGTCGCTCAGGTCGAGCGCGTCGTGCAGATGAGCCTTGGTTTCGCGATGATGCGCCGCCGCCTCGCGGCCCTCCAGGGCCAGCGCGCGGAACGGATTGCCATCGCCCTTGCCGAGCTTGTCGAGCGCGGTGGCGAAGTCCTCGCTGTGCCAGAAGTCATTCGAACGCTTCGCCATGCGCTGGTACCTGATGACATCGAGTGCCTTGATCAGGATCACCATCCACGACGCGAGCGACATTCCGATCAACAACAAGGCGACGCCCCTGGTGACGAAATCGCCTTGGTGCCATATGTTCATCAGGCCGAGTTGGGAATCCATACGAAGCTGCTCCAGGGTGTTGGCTGCACGGCGCTTCAGGTGCCTGCGGGATATTCTAGAAATGCGTCGTCATCCCCACAAAGAGCGTTCGCCGAGTCCCATGCTGCGGCGCGCCGACGCCGATGTCGGTTCCGTCGCGCAGCAGGTAGACCTTGTCGAACAGATTCAGGATCGCGACCCGGCCCTCGATGTCGCTGGTCGAGGACGCTTTCCACGTGTGACTCAGCGAGAGGTTGACCACCGTGTAGCTCGGCAGCGCGGCGCCATTGGGCGGACCGCCGTCCGGTGTGCGACGCACCCCGCTGCAGAAGATCACGTCGCGCTGTTCGAGGCGACCCTTGCTCGATGCGCTGTTCCAGCATGGAGTCGGCACAATGCGAGACGCAGTGGCCGTTTTGCGTGCTGGATACGCAGCCAGGAAACGCCGGCATTCAAGAATTGATTGGCTCACAAAGGATTTTTTCATTCATGAGGATTGCCACCTGGAACGTCAACTCCCTCACCGCGCGTCTTCAACACGTGCTCGACTGGCTCATCGCCAACCCGGTGGACGTGCTCTGCCTGCAAGAGCTCAAGATGAGCGACGACAAGTTTCCCCTGGAGGTCCTGAAGTCGGCCGGCTATGAGGCCGCGGTCTTCGGACAGAAGACCTACAACGGCGTGGCCATACTGAGCCTCGCCCCGGTCCGGGACGTGCTGAAGAACATCGGCGGCTTCACCGATGAACACTCGCGCGTGATCAGCGCCAGCATCGACACACCGTCCGGCGAACTGCGCATCGTCAACGGCTACTTCGTGAACGGCCAGGCACCGGGCACCGACAAGTTCGCCTACAAGATGAAATGGCTGGAGGCACTGCGCGACTGGCTGCGCGCGGAACTCGTCGCGCATCCGAACCTGGTGCTCCTCGGCGACTTCAACATCACGCCGGAAGACCGAGACAGCTTCGACCCCGTGGGCCTCGCCGAAACGATCCATCACACGACCGAGGAGCGCAACCACTTCAAGGACCTGCTGAAGCTGGGCCTGACGGACAGCTTCCGCCTCTTCGAGCAACCCGAGAAGAGCTATTCCTGGTGGGACTACCGCATGCTGGGCTACCAGAAGAACCGCGGCTTGCGCATCGATCACATCCTGGTGAGCGATCCGCTGGTTCCACGCGTCAAGGGTTGCGTGATCGACCGGGTGCCGCGCAAATGGGAAAAGCCCAGCGACCACGCGCCTGTGATCCTCGACCTCGATCCATGAGAATCGCCCTCGTCCTGACTGCCCTTGTCGCCGTGCTCGGCCTCGCCGGCTGCTCGGCGTTGAATCCTGAAAAGAAGGGCGAAGGCCCGACAGCGCAAGCCGCCAGGGAAGGGCCGTCGGACCAAGTGGCCAACGTGCGGCTGATTACCGCGCAGACGCCTGCCGTGCGCGCCTACCGCAGGGTCGGCGCGACCCACATCTACAAGACCTATCCGAAGCGCATCTACAAGGGCAAGATCCCGCCGCTGGTGTATGCCGTGGTCGTCACCGAAACCGACGTCGACGCCACGGGGCGCGTGACGGGGGTGTACTTCAGCCGTACCCCCAGCCATGCACCCGAGGTGGCCCCGATGATCGCCGAGCTGATCAAGGGTGCGTCGCCCCTGCCGAACCCCGGCAAACTGGGCGCCCACACTTATGTCGATACGTGGCTCTGGGACCGGAGCGGGCAGTTCCAACTCGACACGCTGACACAGGGCCAGCGCAGCCGCTGATCGCGCTCCCTGGCCTACTCCAGGCCCAACTCCTGAATCTTGCGCGTGATGGTGTTGCGGCCGATGCCGAGCTTTTGTGCGGCCTCGATGCGGCGGCCGCGCGTGCTGGCCAGGGCCGTGAGGATCAGGCGCGATTCGAAACGGCGCGACAGGGCATCCCACACGTCGGTGCGACCGGCAGCCAGCATGCTCTGCGCTTCCATTTCGAGCCCGCTTTCCCATGTGGCTACGGCTGCGCCGGCGAGCGGCGCGGGCGCGGCGGCGACCGGCAACGGCAGCGCAATCGCCGCCGGCTCGTGCTCCGCCACTGCTGCCGGCACCGCCACAGGTGGCGCTGCAACAACCGCAGGAGGCGCCTCGCCGGCTGCAATCGCCATCACTTCAGGCGGCAGATCCTTGGCCTCGATCAGCTGCGCGGGTGCCATCACGGTCAGCCAATGGCAGATGTTTTCGAGTTGACGAACGTTGCCCGGGAAATTGAAAGCCGCCAAGCGGGCAAGTGCCGCATCGGAAATGCGCTTGGGCTCGACGCCCAGTTGCTTCGCACTTTGCTGCAGGAAGTGGCGCGTGAGCGCCGGCACGTCCTCGCCGCGCTCGCGCAATGCAGGCAACCGCAGCCGGATCACGTTGAGCCGGTGGAACAAGTCTTCGCGGAACCCGCCCAGCTTGACGCGCTGCTCCAGATCCTGGTGGGTCGCGGCAATCACACGCACGTTGGCCTTGACCGAGTTGTGGCCGCCGACACGATAGAAATGCCCGTCGCTCAGCACACGCAGCAAGCGCGTCTGCAAATCGAAGGGCATGTCGCCGATCTCGTCGAGGAACAGGGTTCCGCCCTCGGCTTGCTCGAAGCGGCCGCGGCGCATGGTCTGCGCGCCGGTGAACGCACCGCGCTCATGGCCGAAGAGTTCGCTCTCGAGCAGATCCTTCGGAATCGCCGCCGTGTTGATCGCGACAAAGGGACCGTTCGCGCGCGGCGAATGCTTGTGCAGCGCACGCGCGACGAGTTCCTTGCCGGAACCCGACTCGCCCGTGATCAGCACTGTGACGTTGCTCTGCGACAGCCTTCCGATCGCGCGGAAGACATCCTGCATCGCCGGTGCCTGGCCGAGCATCTCGGGCGTGGCCGCCATGCGCTCCTCGGCCACTTCCTCGCGCTGGCTTTCGTCCACCGCACGACGAATCAGCTCGACCGCGCGCGGTAGATCGAAAGGCTTCGGCAGGTATTCGAAGGCACCGCCTTGAAAGGCCGAAACGGCGCTGTCGAGGTCGGAGAAGGCGGTCATGATGATGACCGGAAGGCCGGGGTGCTTGGCCTTGATCTTGTCGAGAAGATCGAGGCCCGAACCTCCGGGCATGCGAATGTCGCTCACCAGGACCTGAGGGCCCTGCAGTTCGTCGTCGGCTGCCGCTTCGAGCGCGGCGAGTACCTCGCGCGTGTTGGTGAAGCTACGGGTCGGCAGGTCTTCGCGCAGCAGCGCTTTTTCAAGCACGAAGCGGATTGATTGATCATCATCCACTATCCAGATCGGCTTCATGCAGCTCCTTGTTGCGTGGCTGCTAGGGCAGCGGTATCAGTATCTTGAAATCGGTCCGGCCCGGGACGCTGTCGCACTCGATCACGCCGTGATGCTGCTGCACAAAGGTTTGCGCAAGCGTCAATCCCAAGCCTGTCCCGCCTTCCCTGCCCGACACCAACGGGTAGAAGATGCGGTCCTTGATCGCGTCCGGCACGCCCGGTCCATTGTCAATGACATGCAATTCCAGTGCCAGTCGATACCACTGCTTATTGAAGATAACCTGACGTGCGATGCGGGTCTTGAAGGTGATCTGCGCATCGCCTGCGGCGCGCCTTTCGGCAAGCGCTTGCGCGGCGTTGTGAACGATGTTGAGCGTCGCCTGGATCAGCTGCTCGCGATCGCCGCGAAACTCCGGGATCGACACGTCGAAATCGCGCTCGATGTGCAGGTCGCGAGGAAACTCCGCGAGGATCACCGAACGAACGCGCTCGCACACCTCGTGAATATTGACGTCGCCCACCACGTGCGGCCGGCGGTGAGGTGCCAGCAGCCGATCGACCAGCGTCTGCAAGCGATCGGCTTCGTGGATGATGACCTGCGTGTATTCGATGAGGTCGCGCGATTCGACTTCCATCTGCAGCAGTTGCGCCGCGCCCCGTATGCCGCCAAGCGGATTCTTGATCTCGTGCGCGAGATTGCGGATCAGCTCCTTGTTGGCTTGCGCCTGATCGAGCAGGCGCTCTTCGCGATCCTGCCGCACCTGCTGTTCGAGCGGTGACATCTCGACGATCAACTCGCCCGCCTTTTCGCTCTGCGCGAGCGTCACCTGCACCGGCATCAACTCATGATTGACGCGACGCAGCAGCGCCTCATAGCGCAGCGTGGCGAAGTCATTGCTGCGCGCGCCTTCAATGGCCGTGCGCAACACCTGGGGCTCCTGAAAACACGCGCCGAACTGCGAACCTTCAAGCGTGCGGCGCGAAGTGCCCAGCGCATCCTCGAGACCTGCGTTGGCAAACAACACCGAACCGTCGATGCGAACCACGGCAATCAGCGTCGAAAGAAGATCAAAGGCCTGAAAGCGCTTGCCAGGCCCCGCCGGTTTACCAAAAGCCACGTCAGGAAGTCTCTTCCTGAAACGCCACGGAACCGGCTCCGCCGGGCCGTCGGCGTTGCCCCCGGCAGGGGGTTGGCGAAGCGACACGAAGCGCGCGCAGCCTGGGGGGGAGTGTCATTTGATTCGCTCGATCTCGCGTTGGATGCCGGCGATATCGCTCTCGTTGCGCGCAATCTCGGCCTTCATATCCGCCACGCGGTCCAGGTACTTCTGGTAGTTACGCGATTCGCTGCCCTGCTTCTCGGGCTCGCCGTTGTTGTAGTCCTTGAGGAGCTGTGCCTGCCGCTCCTGTGCCTTCTTGAGTTCGGACTCCAGCACCGAGCGCGCCTCGCCGTCGCGCGCGCGCTGGTCGGCGCCGTCGACGCGCGGACTACCCGCCGGCGACCGGGCGGCGGCGCTGGACGGTGCCGCGGAAGCGATCGGGCGATTGCCCTGCACCACCGTGACGTTGCCGCCCTCCATCACCTTGCAACCGCGCTGCTGGGCCACGGTGGCGTTGTTGGTGTATTCGTTCCCGCAGCGCCAGACGCGCTCCTGCGCCTGGGCGTGCATGTTCAGACCGGCCACGGCAAGAGCAGCCAGCAGGAAAGCGGAAGGAGTCTTCATGGTCATGGATGTAGTGCGCATCAAACGGGCATTTTCGTGCAATTCGACAGGTGCGCCGTGTTGGTGTTCCTACCCAGGCCAAAAGAAAAAGGACGGCAGAAGCCGTCCTTTTTAACGCTGGCCGGAGCTCGGCTCAGAGTGAGTAGTACATGTCGAATTCGACGGGGTGCGTCGCCATGCGGAAGCGCGTCACTTCCTGCATCTTGAGGTCGATGTACGCATCGATGTATGTATCGGTGAACACGCCGCCCTTGGTCAGGAATGCGCGGTCCTTGTCGAGGTAGTCCAGGGCCTGGTCGAGGCTGTGGCACACGGTCGGGATCAGCGCGTCTTCTTCCGGCGGCAGGTGGTAGAGATCCTTGCTGGCGGCTTCGCCCGGATGGATCTTGTTTTCCACGCCGTCGAGACCGGCCATCAGCAGCGCCGCAAAGCCGAGGTACGGGTTCATCAGCGGATCGGGGAAGCGCGCTTCGACGCGACGGCCCTTCGGATTGGCCACGAACGGAATGCGGATCGATGCCGAGCGGTTCTTGGCCGAGTAGGCCAGCTTCACCGGTGCTTCGAAGCCGGGGACCAGGCGCTTGTAGCTGTTGGTGCCGGGGTTCGTGATGGCGTTCAGCGCGCGAGCATGCTTGATGATGCCGCCGATGTAGTGCAGCGCGAAGTCGCTGAGGCCGGCGTAGCCGTCGCCTGCGAACAGGTTCTTGCCGTCCTTCCAGACCGACTGGTGCACATGCATGCCGGAGCCGTTGTCGCCGACGATCGGCTTGGGCATGAAGGTCGCCGTCTTGCCGTAGGCATGTGCGACGTTGTGGATGACATACTTCTGAAGCTGGACCCAGTCGGCGCGCTGGATCAACGTGCTGAACTTGGTGCCGAGTTCCATCTGGCCGGCATTGGCCACTTCATGGTGATGCACTTCGACGGGGATGCCGAGCGACTCGAGCACCAGGCACATTTCGGAGCGCATGTCCTGGAAGCTGTCGACCGGAGGGACCGGGAAATAGCCGCCCTTGACCGCGGGACGATGGCCGGTGTTGCCGTGCTCGAATTCCTTGCCGGTGTTCCAGGCAGCTTCTTCGGAGTCGATCTTCACCATGCAGCCGGACATGTCGTTCTGCCAGCGCACGCCGTCGAACACGAAGAACTCGGGTTCCGGTCCGAAGTAGGCGGTGTCGCCCAGGCCCGATGCCTTCATGTAGGCCTCGGCGCGCTTGGCGAGCGAACGCGGATCGCGCTCGTAGGGCTTGCCGTCGGAAGGATCGACCACGTCGCAGGTCAGGATGAGCGTGGTTTCTTCGAAGAAGGGGTCGATGTTGGCCGTGTTCGGGTCGGGCATGAGTTGCATGTCCGAAGCTTCGATGCCCTTCCAACCGGCAATCGACGAACCATCGAACGCGTGGCCCGATGTGAACTTGTCTTCGTCGAACGCGGAAACCGGCACGGTCACGTGCTGTTCCTTGCCGCGGGTGTCGGTGAAGCGAAAGTCGACGAACTTGACCTCGTTTTCCTTGACGAGTTTGAGTACATCGGCGACGGTCTTTGCCATCAGGTTCTCCTGGTTTGGATAGTGGTTGGAAGTATGGGTAAACCGGAATGCAGTTTTTGTGCCATTGTCACTGGCACCGAGGGGGCTCCGGCACTGCGGTGGGCCCCCAAAAACAGGCAAGTTGTAACCAAATTGGTGCGCGCTTGTTCACCGCACCAATTCAGGGCCAAGGCGTGCACCAAGGGCGTTCAACCCCCCCAGCAACTGCGCGTAGGCGGCGTCGATCTTGTCCGAATTGCCTTTCACGCCGAGTTCGATGTGTCGGCCATGCTCGGCATGGTCGACGCTCGGCAGGCTGAACACCTTGATGCCCGGATGCTCGCGCTCGATCGACTCCATCAAAGGGGTCAGCGTCGCCTCCATGGAGCCGTAGACGATCACGGATTTCTCGACCGCACGCCCTCGCGCGAACAGATGCGCATAGCGCTCGTCGAGCACCGACTCGATCATCGGCCACGCCATCACCGGGAAGCCCGGCACGAAGTGCACATCGCCCACGCTGAAGCCGGGGATCTTGTTGTACGGGTTGCGGATGATCTTCGAGCCCAACGGAAACACGCCCATGTTGAGGCGGTGCACGTTGTCAGGGCGGTCAGGCTCGTAGGCGATGCCCTGTTCTCGCGCCGTGTCCTGCATGCGTTCGCGGATCAGGACTTCGGCCTCCGGATGCAGCGCCAACGGAACGCCAAGCGCTGCGCCCGCACACTGCCGGGTGTGATCGTCGGGTGTGGCGCCGATGCCGCCGGTGGAAAACACCACGTCACCCGAGTCGAAGGCGCGCGCCAGTGCGGCAGTGATGCGTACCGGCACGTCGCCGACGTACTCCGCCCACGTCAGCGACAACCCGCGGGCGCCGAGGAATTCGACGACCTTGGGCATGTGCTTGTCGATGCGCTTGCCGGAGAGGATTTCGTCGCCGATGACGATCAGACCGAATGATCGGCTCATGGTGCACTCCATTGATTTGCGGCGGCATTGTTGGCATCCGCCATTTCGAGCCCGGGTGGCGAGATTGCCGCTGCCGCCTGTTGCGTGCGCAACCGTGCCAGCGCATCGAGACAATAGTGCGCGAACCACAGGGCGGAGAACGCAAACACCAGCGTGTAGATCCAGATCGCCAGCGGCGCGAGTACGAAGAAGGCCGCGGCGAACAGCAGACCCGACGCCCACACGATGCTGGGTGCGGCACCGAGGTAGCCGCAAAGCACGCCGATGCCGAGCAAGGGCATTCGATGCGCGCGCAACAGCGCCTTCCGCTCCTCGGGCGTCGCGTGTTCGGACAGGGCGTCGAAGCTCATCACGCGATAGGTCAGCCAGCCCCAGATGAGCGGCGGAAGGATCAGCACCAGCGGCGGAATCAGCCAGAGCGGCATCGAGACCACGAGGGCGAGCATCGCCAGCAGGGTGAGCCCGAGTGATCGCGCAACGCTTCCGATGAAGGAGGCACCCTTCTTCCGTTCAAGCGCCGGAAACCGGCGCTCTGCCACCAGGTGTGTGAGGGCGGGCGCCATGAGGCTGGCCACGATCAGCAGCGAGACCACCACGATCAGCGGCGTGACGGCCAGAACGACAACCAGCGGCGCCAGGATCGCCGTCACGTTGCTGGAAAACAGTTGCCCGATCCAGTTCCACACGCTGGACAGCAAAGGCCATGCGTCCAGCGCTCCGCGCGTCCAGGCGACGGCGGCATCCCAATAAAAATAGCCCAGGATGGTCGCCAGGACAACCATGAGCGCCAGGGGCAGGAACGACAGAATGATCACCCGCGGGTGCATGCAATAGGCGACCGAACGCCAGAACGAATCGAGGAGGAGACGCATTGGTGCCGAGGATAACGCGAGCGTGTGAAGTAACCGCGCGCCGGAGGAGCGTCGGGGCTCTCAACTCCGTCCGGCCAGCCGCTTGAGGCCGAGCCACTGCTGCGCCCAGAAGCCGCGGCCGTAGTCCCTGACGCAACCCTCGGCGTCGGGCTCGACCTGATCGCGAATGCCGGTCGGGTCGTAGCGCTCCTCGAAGTTCGCGGTGCGGAACAACACATCCCACCACGGCAACAACACGCCGAAGTTGTGCCCGCCGAGCGTCCGCGGGCCGTGCGATTCATGTCCGATTCCGATGCTGTGGTGCACGCGGTGGAAACGCGGGCTGATCCAGAGCCGCTCGCCGAGCTTGCCGAAACCCAGCCGCAGATTGGCATGCTGCAGGCTCTCGCTGAGCTGCATGAACGCCACGATCGCGATGAACTGCCCTGGCGCGACGCCGATCAACTGCGCGACGACGACGATGATCGCGTCGTGGATGACGTCGTCGAGCAGATGGTTGCGGTTGTCGCTCCACATCGTCATCTGGCGCTGCGAATGGTGGAGCGAATGAAGGGCCCACCACCACTTGAAGCGATGCTGCCCCCGGTGAATGAGATATTCGACAAGATCGATCACGACCAGGTAGATCGCGAATGCGACCCAGGGAATGTCGGTCACGCCAGGCCACAGCTCGTCGAGGTGCATGGTCCCCCAGCCGGCGGCACGCACAGTGCCCAACAGGTCATCGAACAGCGGCTGCACCGCGAAGAACATCGCCAGCCGGAACAGGCCCAATCGATGGATCAGGGTGTAGAGGATGTCAGTGCGAATGGCACGGCGGTCGACCACCGATTCAGCGGGCCGCCAGCGCTGCAATGGCCCGATCAGCGCGACCAGCACCGCGATCTGGATGAGTCCGACCAGCAGCCAGCCCGTGGCGTCGAAAGCGTCCTCGACCCATCCGCCAAGGCCGATGGCGTAGACCGCCGGCTGCACGGCCGTCTCGAACAGCCATTGCTGCATGGTCGCGAAAAGATCGGTGAGCCAGTCCATTGGCATGCGATCCGATTCGAAGCCCGAAGGTTCAGGAGTGCGCCGCGATCCAGTCGCGGTACGCAGGATGCTGACGCAGCGTCTCGAAGCAGAAGCCCTTGGCCTTGAGACCGACGATCAGCGGTTCGAGATCCGCAGGCGCCCACGGATCCTTGCGCGACCAGATCCCCAGGTGCGCCAGCAGAATGTCGCCGGGCTGAATCCTGTCGAGCGCCTGTTGCAGCAGCTTCTCGTTGCTGAAAGTCTCGCTGGGCAATTCGTCGCCAAGGAAGCCCGCCGGCGCCCAGCCGACATGCGCGTACCCGCAAGCCTTGGCGACCTCGAGCAGCCTGGGCGAGGTCTTGCCACTCGGGGCACGGAACAGCGGCAACGGCTTCTTGCCGGTGATGTCCTGCAGGCGCTCGTTGGACTTGGCGATGTCGGCGCAATACTGCTTGGCATCCCAGGTGAACTCCCGGCCCGCGAACGCGCCGGCGGTCGGCTTGATTCGGAAGCGCGGCTCGACGCCCTTCAGGTCGCCCCGCCAAACCGCATGGTCGTAGGTGTGCGATGCGAATTCATGACCCTCGGCCGCTCTCGCCTTCCACCACGGCGCCCAGTGGTTGTCCAGGCTGTCGCCATCGGTCTGGGTCCGCTCCGCCGCGGCAAAGAAGGTGACGCGCACGTCCTGCCGCTTGAGGACCTCGGCGACGAGCGGTGCGACGCCCATGTGGCCGGTGTCGAAGGTCAGGTACACCGGCTTGTTGCAGGTGCCCTGCGCGACGGCGCTGGTGCAAAGGAAGGCCGTCGTTACGAGCAACGACGAAGCTGTGAATTTAGCGCTTGGCATGGTCGAGCGTCCAGACACCGTGCGGCGATCGGCCCACATTGACCTGCCGCGCCACCGTGTGGCTGGCAAGGTCGACCACGCTGAGCTTCTTGGCCCAACGCGAGGTCACGAAGAGGGTCTTGCCATCGGCAGAAACATCCATGCAGTCCGGACCGCCCGGCACGGGATAGGTGTCGGTGACCTTGAGGCTCTGGATATCGATGCGGCTGATCGTGTTGGCCACGCGGTTGCTCACGAAAACGCTCCGGCCGTCGCCGGCCGAACGGAAGGCGTGCGCGCCCTTGCCGGTCGGGAGCTTGCCGACGAGTTTGGGCTCTGCCCCGGCCACGTCGAACACCTGCACGCCGTCGCCGCCGGTCAGTCCGACCAGCAGGGTCTTGCCGTCATGGATGCCGAAGATGTCGGCCGGCATCGGCCCGGTCGGCGTGCGCCAGCGGATGGTCTGCGTGGCAAGGTCGACGGCAATCAGCTCGTCGCTGTCCTGCATGGTGACGTAGGCCGTCGTGCTCTTCGGGTCGATCCAGATGTGGCTGGGCGTCTTGCCGGTCGGGATTCGCTTCACCAGCTTGGGCTCCTTGCCGTCCCAGCGGTAGAGATCGACGTGGTTCAGGCGATTGCCCGCCGTCACGAACCATTTCATGTCCGGCGAAAAGCGAAGCTGGTAAGGATCGATGATCCCGTAGACCACGCGCTGCACTTCGGCCGTCCGAGGATTCAGGAACGTCAGCGAATCGCCCGCCGAGTTCGCGACGATGAGGGAACTCTCGTCCGGCGTCAGGTAGAGGTGATGCGGTTCCTTGCCCGTGGGGATGCGGACCTTTTCCGTCCAATTGCCCGGATCGATCACGCTGACCGTTGCGTCGAGCGAATTCAGCACGAAGATGGGAGGCGGTTCGGCGGCGTGTGACGGAAGCGCTGCACAAACAAACAAAAAGGCCGCGAGGCGGCCTGTCAGGGAGAGGATGTAGCGCAAGGGAGAGGGTCCGAAAGAGGTTGTGCGATTTTAACGATCGACACCCTCCCCCGGCTGACCTCATCGCGTATTTCGCAACGCTTCGACTTGCGCTGAATCAAGCCATCGCCAGCACCCGGGCGCAAGGTCCTCAGGGAGCGCGACAGTACCGATTCGTGAACGATGCAATGCCTCGACGCGGTTTCCCACGGCGGCGACCATGCGCTTGACCTGGTGGTACTTGCCCTCGGTCAAGGTCAGCCGGAGGTGCAACGGACCGGGAGCCTCGCAGGCCGCGGCACGCACCGGCTTCGGATCGTCGTCCAGGACGACGCCCTCAAGCAGGCGAGACACCTGCTTCTCGTCGATCGGATGCTTGGTCGTGACCTCGTAGACCTTCGGCACGTGGTGCTTGGGCGATCCCATCCGGTGAATGAATTGGCCGTCGTCGGTCAGCAGCAACAGGCCCGTGGTGTCCTGGTCCAGCCGCCCTATCGCCTGCACGCCCTGGACGGCGCTCTTGTTCGGCCGCAGGCGCAGCGGCGACGGAAGCAAGGTATAGATGCTGGGGTAGGTCGACGGCTTTTGGGAGCACTCGGTGCCGGCCGGCTTGTTGAGCATCAGGTAGGCCTTCTCGTGGTATTCCCACTCGGCGCCCTGCACAGTGAAACGCAGATCCTCGATGGCGAGATCCTCCCCCGGCGGCACCCCCGCGCCACCCACGGTCACGAAACCCTGTTGCACCAGCCCTGCGCAGACACGTCGGGTCCCGAAACCTTGCGTATAGAGAATCTCCTCGATCTGCATCAGTACCCGAGCGCCAGTCCCGTATTGCGGCGTGGGTCGTTGGCCCCGTAGAAGCGGTTGTTGCCTACCGGCTTGCCGCCCAGCGAAGGGGCGCCGACGATGATCGCGGCCACGTGGTTCGCCGGCTGAGGCACGCCGAGGTTATGGCCCATGTCGATGAGGATCTTGCGCGTATCTGGCGACAACGCGAAGGTCTCGACATTGGTCACGTCGGGTAGCCATTGCTGATGGAAGCGCGGAGCGTCCACGGCTTCCTGAACGTCCATGCCGTAGTCGACCACGTTGAGGATGGTGTGCAACACCGCCGTGATGATGCGGCTTCCGCCCGGAGTGCCGACGACGAACACGGGCTTGCCGTCCTTGGTCATGATGGTCGGGCTCATCGAACTCAGCGGGCGCTTGCCCGGAGCGATGGCATTGGCTTCACCCTGCACGAGGCCATACAGGTTGGGCACACCGACCTTCGAGGTGAAATCGTCCATCTCGTTGTTGAGGAGCACACCCGTGCCTGCCGCCGTGACCTTGGCGCCGAACCAGTCGTTAAGCGTGTAAGTGACGGAGACCGCATTGCCCCACTTGTCGACGATCGAGTAGTGGGTGGTGTTGCTGCCCTCATGCGGTGGAACACCCGGTTTGATGTCCTTCGAGATGCCGGCTTTGTTGGGATCGATCACTGCCCGGACCTTCTCGGCGTAGCCCTTGTCGAGCAGTCGGTCGAGCGGGTTCTTCACAAAATCGGGATCGCCCAGATAACTGTTGCGATCGACGTAGGCATGGCGCATCGCCTCGATCTGATAGTGCACGGCCTGGGCAGACCGAAAGCCCAGGTCCTTGAGCGGATAGCCCTCGAGGATGTTCAGCATTTCGCAGATCACCACGCCCCCCGAACTCGGCGGAGGCGCCGAGATCACGTGGTAGCCGCGGTAGTCGCATTCGACCGGCGGCAATTCGCGCGTCTTGTACTGGTCCAGATCCGCTTGGGTGATGAGTCCCTTGCCGGCCTGGCTCGACGCAACGATCGCACTGCCCACCGAGCCCTTGTAGAAACCATCGACGCCGTGGTTGCTGATGGCTTTCAAGGTTCTTGCCAGATCCTTTTGCACCAGCTTCTGGCCGACCACGAAAGGCTCGCCCCTGTTCAGGAAAATCGCCCCGGAAACCGGGTCCTTCTTGAAGTCTGCAGTGGCAGTCGTCAACATGTCGATGTCGCCCTGCTCGAGCGCGAAGCCGTGCTCTGCCAAGGCAATTGACGGCCTGATCAGTGCAGCGCGTTTCATCGTGCCGTACTTCTCACGCGCAAATTCGAGGCCGGACACAGTGCCGGGCACACCCACGGCCAAATGCCCGTTCGTGCTCAACCCCTTGATGACATTCCCGTCTTTGTCGAGGTACATGTCGGCTGTAGCAGCAAGAGGCGCTTTTTCGCGAAAGTCGAGGAAGGTCTTGCGTCCGTCGGCCAGTTGCACGGTCATGAACCCGCCGCCGCCAAGATTGCCTGCCGCCGGATAGACCACGGCCAGCGCGTAGCCAACAGCAACCGCCGAATCGATCGCATTGCCACCGCGCTTGAGCACATCGACGCCGACTTGAGTCGCCAGGTGCTGCGCGCTCACCACCATCCCGTTCTCCGCAGCGACGGGTGCCTGCGAGGCCGCGTGAAGTTGGGCCGATCCGGCCAGCGAAAGCATCGCCGCGACGGTGATGCGGAGAGCCAAAGTCCACTCAAGTTGTCTCATTGTTTTGCCCGAGTATTGGAAGGTTCTTTCAGCGACGCTTCGGGTTCCATGTTTTTCGCGCCATGGCGCCCGTGGTCTTGTATGGTGGAGCTGGGGGGATTTGAACCCCCGTCCGTCAGCCTTCTTCGCGCAGATCTACATGTTTAGCGATCTGATTTAGGTCTCGCCACCGGTGTCGCGCAGTCGCACGCTACACCGGCCGCCAGCACCCTATTTTCTCGCCCCGACCCAAGGTACCCGGATTGGAGCCAGCCCATGTAGATTATCTTTGCAGCCGGGAGGCGTCAGATTGCTCTGTGCCCCCTTGCCCAGCCCATCGGCCTGCTGTTGCAAAGCTCACCGGCAATTAAGCGGCGAGTGCGAAACGTTCGTCGTTTGCAGTTAGTTTGTTTGAATCTGTTTTACGAGCGCATTCAGCTCGACATGCCCCGCTGCGATTCCGAACCCACGTCGAAACCAGTGCAGCCCCAAGCGAATCATTTTAGGCCTGTTTGAGCAGTTGCAAGAGTTCCATCGGCGAAGAGATGGCCGCATCGGCATCCCAGCGCGCAACCTCCGCCTGTTCGCCCATGTAGCCGTACGTGGCCGCGACCGTTCGCATCCCGGCGGCGCGGCCCGCCATGATGTCGCGCTCGTCGTCACCCACATAGACACAGGATTCCGGCGCAACGCCAATACGGCGCGCCGCCTCGAGCAACGGCTCGGGATGGGGCTTCGCGAACGGGGTCGTATCGCCGCTGATAATCGCCCGGGCCGTTTCGAACAGGGGGATCGCCCGCGTCAGCGGCTCCGTGAATCGAACCGACTTGTTCGTCACCACACCCCACTGCAATCCGCGCGCGCAGAGCGCCTCGACGAGCTCTGCCACGCCGGCAAAGACCTCGGTGTTCCGCAGCATCCGGGCTTCGTAGTTCAGAAAGAACTCCTCGCGCAAGGGTACGAATTCGGGCGCATCCGGCGTGATGCCGAAAGCCACACCCAGCATGCCCCTTGCACCGGCACCGGCCATCGGCCGGTAGCGGTCCAGCGGCAGAGAAGCCATTCCCCTGTCCGTGCGCATCTGGTCGGCCGCTGCACCGAGATCCGGGGCGCTGTCGATCAACGTGCCGTCAAGGTCGAACAGGACCGCTAGCGTATCTCGCGCCCCCATCATTGAACCCTTGCCGGCTTCTGGGTGGCGAACATGTAGTTCACGCTGGTGTCAGTGCTGAGCCAGTAGCGTCGAGTCACGGGGTTGTGCTCCAGGCCACACGTTCGGCGCAGATCGAGATTGGCGGCCCGGCAATAGGCAGCCAGTTCGCTGGGTCGGATCAGCTTCTGATACTCATGCGTGCCACGCGGCAGCATGCCCAGGACGTATTCCGCACCGACGATCGCGAGCAGGAACGACTTCAGGTTTCGGTGAATGGTGGAGAAGAACACCCACCCGCCCGGCTTGACGAGATCGGCGCACGCCTTGACGACCGAGGCAGGCTGAGGCACGTGCTCGAGCATTTCCATGCAGGTAACGACGTCGAAGCTCTCGGACTGCTCGGCAGCCAGCGCCTCGACGCTGACCGACCGGTACTTCACACCTCGAGTGGCAGCCTCCAGGGCGTGCAACTGCGCCACTTTGAGGGCCTTGTCGGCCAGATCGATACCGAGGACCTCCGCACCCTTGCGCGCCATCGAATCGGCCAGAATCCCGCCACCGCAGCCGACATCGAGCACTCGGCGCCCCGCGATCGGCGCTATACCGTCAATCCATTCAAGTCGCAATGGGTTAATTTCGTGCAGAGGTCGAAATTCGCTTTCGACGTCCCACCAGCGATGCGCGAGTTCAGAGAATTTAGCAAGTTCAGCCGGATCGGCATTCACGGTATCGGTCATGTGTCGATTATGAATCGGCTCGAATTCGCCGCCCGACTGCATCAGGATTCGAACCAAGTGGAGCGCAATACTGCAATGACTGCACCGCGCGCAGCCATAAAAAAACCCCGCCGAGGCGGGGTTTCATTAGCGATTCTTGCGAATCACTTGTTGGGGCGGGTACCAACCACTTCGATTTCCACGCGACGATTCTTGGCGCGGCCTTCGGCAGTGCGGTTGTCAGCGATCGGCTGGCTCTTGCCCTTGCCTTCGGTGTAGACGCGGTTCTTTTCGATGCCCTTCGAGACCAAGTAGGCCTTGACGGCTTCAGCGCGGCGGACCGACAGCTTCTGGTTGTAGGCAACAGTACCGATCCAGTCGGTGTGACCGACTGCGATGATCACTTCGAGGTTCACGTCCTTGATCTTCGAGACCAGGTCGTCCAGCTTGGCGCGGCCTTCAGGCTTGAGGACGTACTTGTCGAAGTCGAAGAAGGCGTCAGCAGCGAAAGTAACTTTCGATGCAGCGACTGCAGGAGGAACCGGTGCCGGAGCAGGAGCCGGAGCTGCAGCAGGAGCGGCCGGAACCAGAGCACCGTCGCAACCAGCGGCGGCCGTTGCGGGCGTCCAGTTGGCATCGCGCCAGCACAGTTCATTGGTGCCGTTCTTCCAAACGAGTTCGCCAGTGCCGTTTTGCCAGTTGTCGATCGCCGGGCCGCCATCTGCGGCGGTGACACGGGTCTGCGCGCCGGCGGCAGTGGCGAGCGCAGCGACTGCAAACATCATCGCCACTTTATTCAGTTTCTTCATGGTTCTCCTCTTGGGGAAAAAGCCGCAGCCGCGCTGCGAATCAAGGACGCTTTAAGTGACCACCACCCAAAACGTTGAGGCGATTGTGCCATAGGGTCTTTCGCAAACAGGCCGCCAGACGCCCCTGAAGCGTAGGACGGAGGCGGAATACCGGCCTTGTGTTGCGGCGGTGCGACACCGTCCACAGCGTAAAATTTCGCCTCCTTGCCGTCAGCCCGCCGCCCATGACCTCGTTCGCCAAAGAAACACTCCCCATCAGCCTCGAAGAGGAAATGCGCCGTAGCTATCTGGATTACGCCATGAGCGTGATCGTGGGGCGCGCCCTCCCCGACGCCCGGGATGGCCTCAAACCGGTGCATCGGCGCGTGTTGTATGCGATGCACGAGCTGAACAACGACTGGAACCGCCCCTACAAGAAGTCCGCCCGTATCGTGGGCGACGTCATCGGCAAGTACCACCCGCACGGCGACCAGTCGGTCTACGACACCATCGTGCGGATGGCGCAGAACTTTTCCATGCGCCACATGCTGGTCGACGGCCAGGGGAATTTCGGCTCGGTCGATGGCGATATGGCGGCCGCGATGCGATATACCGAGATCCGGCTCGCCAAAATTGCCCACGAAATGCTGGCCGATATCGACAAGGAAACCGTCGATTTCGGACCGAATTACGACGGCTCCGAAAAAGAGCCTTTGGTATTACCGAGCAAACTGCCCAATCTGCTGGTCAATGGCGCCGGCGGTATCGCGGTCGGGATGGCGACCAATATTCCGCCGCACAACCTGAACGAGGTCGTCGACGCTTGCCTTCACCTGCTGCGTCATCCGGACGCCAGCATCGACGACCTGATGGAGATCGTTCCTGCCCCGGATTTCCCGACCGCCGGGATCATCTACGGCATCAACGGCATCAAGGATGGCTACCGGACCGGCCGCGGCAAGGTCGTGATGCGGGCCAAGTGCCACTTCGAGGACATCGACCGAGGCCAGCGCCAGGCGATCATCGTCGACGAGTTGCCCTACCAGGTCAACAAGAAGACGTTGCAGGAGCGCATGGCCGAGCTGGTGCACGAGAAGAAGATCGAGGGCATCAGTCATATTCAGGACGAGTCCGACAAGTCGGGCATGCGCCTGGTGATCGAGCTCAAGCGCGGCGAAGTGCCCGAAGTCGTCCTGAACAACCTCTACAAGCAGACGCAACTGCAAGACACCTTCGGCATCAACATGGTGGCGCTCGTGGACGGCCAGCCGAAGCTCTGCAACCTCAAGGACCTGATCGAGGTCTTCCTGCAGCATCGGCGCGAAGTCGTGACGCGTCGGACGGTCTTCACGCTCCGCAAGGCGCGGGAGCGCGGACACGTGCTCGAAGGTCTGGCGGTCGCCCTCGCCAACATCGACGAGTTCATCGCGATCATCCGCAACGCGCCGACGCCGCCGGTCGCCAAGGCCGAACTCATGAGCCGCGCCTGGGACAGCAAGCTGGTGCGCGAAATGCTCACCCGAACCCGCGCTGATGGCGGCGTGATCAACGCCGACGACTATCGGCCGGACGGGCTGGACCGCGAATTCGGCATGGGCAACGACGGCCTCTACAAGCTTTCCGACACGCAGGCCCAGGAAATCCTCCAGATGCGCCTCCAGCGCCTGACGGGCCTGGAGCAGGACAAGATCGTCGCCGAGTACAAGGACGTGATGGCGGAGATTGACGACCTGCTCGACATCCTCGCCAAGCCCGAACGCGTCTCGATGATCATTGGCGACGAACTCACGACGATCAAGCAGGAGTTCGGTCAAAGCAAGCTCGGCGCGCGCCGCAGCCAGGTCGAGCACAGCGCCTTCGACCTGTCGACGGAAGACCTGATCACGCCGACGGACATGGTCGTGACGCTCTCGCACAGCGGCTACATCAAGAGCCAACCTCTGGGCGAATACCGCGCGCAGAAGCGCGGCGGACGCGGCAAACAAGCCACCGCAACCAAAGAGGACGACTGGATCGACCAGCTCTTCATCGCGAACACGCACGACTACATCCTGTGCTTCTCGAACCGTGGCCGGCTGTACTGGCTCAAGGTATGGGAAGTGCCCGCCGGTTCGCGCGGCTCGCGCGGCCGCCCTATCGTCAACATGTTCCCGCTGCAGGAAGGCGAAAAAATCAACGTCGTGCTGCCGCTGACCGGCGAGAAGCGCACCTTCCCGGCCAATCAATACGTGTTCATGGCGACCTCCATGGGCACCGTCAAGAAAACGGCGCTCGACGAATTCAGCAACCCGCGCAAGGCCGGCATCATCGCTGTGGACCTTGATCCGGGCGACTACCTGATCGGCGCCGCGCTGACCGACGGTGCGCACGATGTGATGCTCTTCTCGGACGGCGGCAAGGCCGTGCGCTTCGACGAGAACGACGTTCGTCCCATGGGCCGCAATGCCCGCGGCGTTCGCGGCATGACCCTGGAAGACGGCCAGGGCGTGATTGCGATGCTGGTGGCGGAAGACGAGGAACAGAGCGTCCTCACTGCCACGGAAAACGGTTACGGAAAACGCACAAGCATTACCGAGTACACGCGTCATGGCCGCGGAACCAAAGGCATGATCGCAATTCAACAGAGTGAACGTAACGGCAAGGTGGTGGCGGCGACTCTCGTGCATGCCGACGACGAGATCATGCTCATCACCGACAAGGGTGTGCTCGTTCGCACCCGCGTTTCCGAAATTCGCGAACTCGGGCGTGCGACGCAAGGCGTCACGCTGATCGGCCTCGACGAAGGTGCAAAGCTCAGCGGGCTGCAGCGCATCGTCGAGAATGACGCGAATGTCGAGAGCGATTCCGGCGCCGACGACGCTTCCCCATCATCTTCAACGGAGAATCCTCAGTGAAAAAAATCAAACTCGCGCTCCTGACGGTCGCGCTCGCCGGCAGTTCGCTGGCCATGGCCCAGGACAAGGCGGCGCTGGTCAAGCAGTTCATTGACCTGCAACGACCTGGCATCGAGTCGCTTGCGCGCGGATTGGTCGAGCAGTCGAGCGCGCCTATTGCACAGGCCGGCTCGCAGTACCTGCAGACGCAGGTCCCTGCCGAAAAGCGGGAAGCGGCAGCCAAGGCTGCTGACGCGGAACTCAAGAAGTACTTCGACGACGCCTATCCCATCGTGCGCGACAAGGCGCTGCAACTCGCGCCTGGAGCACTGGGCCCGCTCATGGAGCAGAACTTCAGCGAAGACGAACTGAAGCAGTTGCTTGCCTGGATCAGCTCGCCGCTGAGCAAGAAATACCAGGAACTCAATCCGAAGCTGCAGACCGCCCTCACGGAAAAGCTGGTGGCAGAGACTCGTTCAACCATCGAGCCGAAGATGGTCGCGCTCGACAGCAGCGTCGCCAAGGCGCTGGGCGCACCGACGAGCGGCGCTGGAGGAGCCGCGGCACCGGCCGCCAAGGCAGCGCCGGCCAAGGCGCCCGCCAAGAAGTGACGCAGCCGGCAGGGCCGCGCCCGTACAACTTCTCAGCAGGGCCGGCCGCGATGCCGGAGGCGGTGCTTCAACGCGCCGCTTCCGAAATGCTCGATTGGCAGGGTAGCGGCATGAGCGTGATGGAAATGAGCCATCGCGGCAAGGAGTTCGGTGCCATCTGCGCGCAGGCTGAAGCGGACCTGCGCTTTTTGCTGGCGGTGCCGGAACATTTCCATGTTCTCTTCATGCAAGGCGGCGGTCTCGGCGAGAACGCCATCGTGCCGCTGAATCTTTCGCGCGGTACCAGTGCCGATTTCGTGGTCACCGGCAGTTGGAGCGCCAAATCCCAAAAGGAAGCGTTGCGGTACTGCAAGGCGAACATCGCCGCCACGAACGCCGCCGACCAGCACACCCGGATTCCCGATCCGGCAAGCTGGCGGCTCTCGAACGACGCTTCGTACGTCCACGTCTGCAGCAACGAGACAATCAACGGCATCGAATTCCACGAATTGCCCGATCTCGCGGCGCTCGGCAGCAAGGCGCCGCTGGTCATCGACTTTTCGTCGCACGTGGCTTCGCGGCCGGTGGACTGGTCCCGTGTCGGACTCTCCTTCGGTGGCGCCCAGAAGAATCTGGGACCGGCGGGCCTGACGATCGTGATCGTCCGGGACGATCTCCTCGGGCATGCGCTCGAGATCTGCCCCAGCGCCTTCAACTACAAGACGGTCGCCGACAACCGCTCGATGTACAACACCCCGCCAACATGGGGCATCTATATCGCGGGGTTGACCTTCCAATGGCTGCGGCAGCAGACCGAGGGCGACCTCGCAGGCGTGGCAGCGATGCAAGCACGCAATATGGAAAAGGCGCGTCTCCTCTACGACTTCATCGACACCTCGTCTTTCTATGACAACAAGGTCGATGCCGCTTGCCGCTCTCGCATGAACGTGCCCTTCTTTCTACGCGAAGAAAGCCGCAATGAGTCCTTCCTTGCCGGCGCACGCGATGCAGGGCTGCTTCAGCTCAAGGGCCACAAGTCGGTCGGCGGCATGCGAGCAAGCATTTACAACGCCCTGCCGTTGGCAGGCGTGCAGGCTCTCGTAAGCTACATGCGAGAATTCGAGCGGTCGCAAGCGTAGACGCACGCGCACCTGACCGATGACCGCACCTGCTCCCCAATCCTCGACACCCGATACCTCCTCCAGCCTCGCCGATCTGCGCGTGCAGATCGACTCGCTCGATCAGCAACTTCTCGACCTCCTGAACCGGCGCGCCCACGTCGCGGAACAGGTTGGCGAGGTCAAGAAGCGCGAGGGCACGCCTTATTTCCGCCCCGATCGCGTCGCGCAAGTGATCGAGAAGATGCAGAAGAGCAACGGCGGCCCGCTCAAGGCGCTGCATGTCGCTGCCATCTGGCGCGAAATCATGTCGGCTTGCCTGGCGCTGGAATCACCGCAGCGCGTCGCAGTGCTCGGCCCCGAAGGCACATTCTGCGAACAGGCAGCCGTCGAGTACTTCGGCGGCGCAGCCGACTTGATCTATTGCGCCAGCTTCGACGAAGTCTTTCACGCCACCGCCGCCGGGAGCGCGCAGTACGGCGTCGTCGGCGTCGAGAACTCCACCGAAGGCGTCGTTACCCGCTCGCTCGACCTGTTCCTGCATTCCCCCACCCATGTGGTTGGGGAGGTCAGCCTGCTGGTGCGCCACCACCTCCTGCGCTCCAGCAATTCGCTCGACGGCATTGAAGCGGTGCTCGCTCATCCGCAAGCCCTCGCCCAATGCCAGACCTGGCTTTCCAAGCATCTGCCCAATGCGGAACGGCGGGCTGTCTCCAGCAATGCCGAAGGCGCAAGGCTCGCTGCCACCAATCCGGCCTGGGCGGGATTGGCGAGCGAACGTGCCGCGACGCGGTTCGGGCTGCACATCGTGGCGCATGCGATCCAGGACGACTCCTACAACCGCACGCGTTTCGCCGTCATCTGCCTGCCGCAAACCCTGGCGATGCCGCCCCAGTCGGGTCGGGATTGCACCAGCCTGGTCGTCTCAGTGCCCAACCGCCCCGGCGCGGTCCACGATCTGCTGGTGCCACTCAAGGCCAACAACGTCTCGATGACCCGCTTCGAATCGCGTCCGGCGCGCACCGGTCAGTGGGAGTACTACTTCTACATCGACCTGGATGGGCACCCGACCCAGCCGAACGTCGCCGCCGCACTCGCCGAACTGCGCAAACTCTGCGCGTTCTACAAAGTCATCGGCGCCTATCCAGTCACCGCCTGAGGCCCAGACGATGTTCGAGCAATTGGGTCTGATCGGCTGCGGATTGATGGGGGGGTCCTTCGCGCTCGCCCTGAAGCGGGCACGGCTCGTCAAGCGCGTCGTCGGCTACAGCAAGTCGCCATCCACGACCGAGCGGGCACGGCAGATGGGTGTGATCGACGTGGCCGCGCCGTCCGCCCTGCTGGCGGTATCGGGCGCCGATCTGGTCTTGATCGCGGTGCCGGTCGGGGCGTCCGAGCAGACCTTCAAGGCGATCCGCCACGGCATCGCCGATCAGATGCTCGTGATGGATGTGGGGTCGACCAAGGGCGACGTGATCGAAGCAGCCCGACGGGGCCTCCAGGACCAACTCAGCGCGTTTGTGCCTGCGCACCCGATCGCCGGCAAGGAGGTCGCGGGCGTCGAGCATGCCGATGCCGGCCTGTACAAAGGGCGCAAGGTGGTGCTCACGCCGATCAAGGCCACGCTGCGATCGAATGTCCAGCGGGCCACCCAGGCTTGGACCGGAGTCGGTGCCAAAGTCGAGACGATGACGCCGGAAGCGCACGACACCGCCTTCGCCGCCGTCAGCCACTTGCCGCACCTGATCGCCTTCGCATTCACGACGGCCCTCGCGGCACACTCCCATGGCGAGCGCCACTTGGAGCTTGCCGGTCCCGGATTTCGCGACTTCACGCGCATCGCAGCCAGCGATCCAGCCGTCTGGCGCGATGTCTTGCTCGCGAATCGCGAGCAGGTCCTGCTCCAATCGCAAGCTTTCCGCGACGCCCTGCGGCAGTTCGAAGCTCTGGTGGCGTCGGGCGATTCGCAGGCGCTTGAAGACGCCATCACCTCGGCAAGCCGCATACGCGCGCAGTGGCAGCCTGGAGAATGACGCCCACCTCCGGACGCGTCCTGTCCATGCGTCCCGAACCGCGCATTCGCGCGTTGGAAGACTGACATGTTCTCGACCCCATTCCTCGACATCCCGGCGCTCGCGACCGCGTCCGGCACCGTCAGCCTGCCGGGCTCCAAGAGCATCTCGAACCGTGTTCTGCTATTGGCCGCGCTCGCCAGCGGCACGACCACTGTCCACGACCTTCTCGACTCCGACGACACCCGTGTGATGCTGGACGCCCTGGCGGCGCTCGGCTGCGACATCGAGCGAGCCGGAAACACCCTGCGAATCGAAGGGCTCGGCGGGACGTTGCGCACGGCAGAAGCCTCACTGTTCCTCGGCAATGCGGGAACAGCCATGCGCCCGCTGACCGCTGCGCTTGCACTGCTCGGCGGCGAGTTCGAACTGAAGGGCGTCCCGCGCATGCACGAGCGGCCGATCGGCGATCTGGTCGATGCCCTGAGCCAGCTCGGCTGCCGAATCGACTACCTCGGCAATCCGGGCTATCCGCCGCTTGCCATCCATCCGGTCGCGGTCGACGCACTTCAGGTCGACGCGCCCATACGCGTACGCGGCGACGTCTCCAGCCAATTCCTCACCGCATTGCTGTTGGCCCTCCCGCTGGCGGCACGACGCGACATCGTGATCGAAGTGGTCGGTGAGCTGATCTCCAAGCCTTACATCGAGATCACGCTCAACCTGCTCTCCCGCTTCGGCATCGAAGTGCAGCGCGAGGGTTGGCAACGGTTCACCATTCTGGCCGGCAGCCGATACCGATCGCCCGGCGACATCCACGTCGAAGCCGACGCTTCGTCGGCCAGCTACTTCATCGCGCTCGGCGCGATCGCGAAGGGTTCGGGCATCCGCGTAGAAGGCGTCGGCGCCGACTCGATCCAGGGCGACATCCGCTTTGTCGAAGCCGCCCGGCAGATGGGCGCACGCATCGAAAGCGGCCCCAACTGGCTCGCTGTCTCGCGCGGCCCGTGGCCGCTCAAGGCGATCGACATCGACGCCAATCACATCCCTGACGCGGCGATGACGCTGGCCGTGATGGCGCTTTATGGCGACGGTCCAAGCACCCTGCGCAACATCGCCAGTTGGCGAGTGAAGGAAACCGATCGGATCGACGCGATGGCGAACGAACTCCGAAAGCTGGGTGCCACAGTCGAAGACGGGCCCGACTTCATCCGCGTTCATCCGCTGGCCGCGCCTGATTGGCGCGCGGCGAACATCCGCACGTACGACGATCACCGGGTGGCCATGTGTTTCTCCCTTGCCGCATTCAATCCGGCAGGCGTGCCTGTTCGAATTCTCGAACCGCATTGCGTCGCGAAAACCTTTCCCGATTACTTCGAGACGCTGTTCTCGGTCGCCAAAGCGATTGAGGTTCCGGTGATTTGCATCGACGGCCCGACCGCCTCCGGGAAAGGGACGCTCACCATCGAAGTGGCGCGCGGCCTCGGCTACCACTATCTGGACTCCGGCTCGCTCTACCGGGTGACCGGGCTCGCGGCGCGCCGCGGCGGCCTGGAAGCAGACGCCTCAAACGAGTCCCGGATCGCCGGGCTCGCCGCATCCCTGCCGCTCGTCTTCAGCGAGGGCAAGGTCCTGCTCGCCGGCGAGGATGTCAGCGATGCCATCCGAACTGAAACTGCAGGCATGGACGCTTCCCGCGTGTCGGCCCTGCCGGCCGTGCGCGCGGCCCTCTTGGGGCTGCAAAGAAGCTTTCGCCGGCTGCCCGGACTGGTTGCCGACGGCCGGGACATGGGGACCGTGATCTTTCCTGATGCAAGGCTCAAGGTCTACCTCACCGCCAGCGCCGCTCACCGGGCCGAACGGCGGTATAAGCAATTGATTTCAAAGGGTATTTCGACTACACTTGACAGTCTTCGCGCCGACTTGGAAGCGCGTGATCTCCGGGATTCATCCCGCAGCGTCGCGCCACTGAAGCCGGCGCCTGACGCCCGCCTCCTGGACAACTCGCATCAAACGGTCGAGCAATCGGTCGAACAGGTGCTGCACTGGTGGCAGGAAGCACAGCCGTTCGGGTCATCCTGAACGGCATTTCGGTCCAGCAGGTCCCCGCCGCGCGACAGCGCACCGGCTTGCTGGTTGTTTAACCCCAACCGGGCTATCAGCCCCAACAACCGCCGTCTCCAGACAAGTCAGTCGCAAGCAATATTGCATGAGCGCCTGCAAACCCTGCGTGACGGAAGGAAAACACAATGTCTGAATCTTTTGCCGACCTATTCGAAGAATCCCTGAAGCGTTCCGAAATGCGCACCGGCGAGGTCATCACCGCCGAAGTCGTGCGTGTCGAGCACAACCACGTCGTGGTCAATGCGGGCCTCAAGTCCGAAGCGTATGTGCCGATCGAGGAGTTCAAGAACGACAAGGGCGAACTCGAAGTCCAGGCCGGCGATTTCGTTTCCGTTGCCATCGGCAGCGTTGAAAACGGCTACGGCGACACCATCCTCTCGCGCGATACCGCCAAGCGTCTGGCTTCGTGGCTTGCGCTCGAGAAGGCGCTCGAATCCGGCGACTTCGTCACCGGCACGACGAGCGGCAAGGTCAAGGGCGGCCTCACGGTCCTGGTCAACGGCATCCGCGCGTTCCTGCCGGGTTCGCTGATCGACACGCGTCCGATCAAGGACCTGACCCCCTACGAGAACAAGACCCTCGAATTCAAGGTCATCAAGCTCGACCGCAAGCGCAACAACGTGGTGCTCTCGCGCCGCGCCGTTGTCGAGGCCAGCATGGGCGAAGAACGCGCCAAGCTGATGGAAACCCTGAAGGAAGGCGCAGTCGTGCGCGGTGTCGTCAAGAACATCACCGAATACGGTGCGTTCGTCGACCTCGGCGGCATCGACGGTCTGCTGCACATCACCGACATGGCATGGCGCCGCGTTCGCCATCCGAGCGAAGTGGTCCAGGCCGGCCAGGAAATCACCGCCAAGATCCTCAAGTTCGACACCGAAAAGAACCGTGTGTCGCTGGGTCTCAAGCAAATGGGCGACGACCCGTGGATGGGCGTTTCGCGCCGCTACCCGCAGGGCACCCGCCTGTTCGGCAAGGTCACAAACATCGCCGACTACGGCGCGTTCGTTGAACTCGAACCCGGCATCGAAGGCCTGGTGCACGTCTCCGAAATGGATTGGACCAACAAGAACATCGCTCCGAACAAGATCGTCTCGCTGGGCGACGAAGTCGAAGTCATGGTCCTCGAAATCGACGAAGACAAGCGCCGCATCAGCCTGGGCATGAAGCAGTGCAAGGCCAACCCGTGGCAAGAGTTCGCGCAGAACACCAAGCGCGGCGACCGCGTCAAGGGCCCGATCAAGTCGATCACCGACTTCGGCGTGTTCGTGGGTCTGGCTGCCGGCATCGATGGCCTGGTTCACCTGTCCGACCTCTCGTGGAATGAAGCTGGCGAAACCGCCGTTCGCAACTACAAGAAGGGCCAGGAAGTCGAAGCGATCGTGCTGGCTGTCGACGTCGACCGCGAGCGCATCAGCCTCGGCATCAAGCAGCTCGACAGCGATCCGTTCACGACGTTCACGACCGTGAACGACAAGGGCCAGATCGTCACCGGCAAGGTCAAGACCGTGGACGCCCGCGGCGCTGAAATCGACCTCGGCGAAGACATCATCGGCTACCTGCGCGCCAGCGAAATCTCCCGCGACCGCGTGGAAGATGCACGCAACGTGCTCAAGGAAGGCGACGAAGTCACGGCCGTGGTGGTCAATGTGGATCGCAAGACCCGCAACATCCAGCTGTCGATCAAGCAGAAGGACATGGCTGACGAGCAAGGCGCCATGGCCAGCCTGAGCCAGCAGTCGGCCCGCGAAAACGCCGGCACGACCAGCCTGGGCGCTCTGCTGCGTGCCAAGCTGGACAACAACAGCGACAAGTAAGCCGCACCGGAAGACAGAGCCGGCCCTCGGGTCGCTCTGTCTTTTTTTTGTCTCCTCATTTCCTTGCCATGACCCGTTCCGACCTTGTCGAAGAACTCGCAGCGCGCTTTGCGCAGCTGACGCACCGCGATGCCGAATACGCCGTCAAGACCATTCTTGACGCGATGAGCGACGCACTGGTGCGCGGGCATCGCATTGAGATTCGCGGCTTTGGCAGCTTCACTGTGAATCGGCGCCCTCCGCGCATCGGGCGCAATCCGCGTTCGGGCGAGAGTGTTCAGATTCCCGAAAAGCGCGTACCGCATTTCAAGCCTGGCAAGGCACTGCGGGAGGCGGTCGATGCCCGCACCGCGGAACTCGACGCCGAGAAACGCAAGCGCGTCTGAAGCATAGAATTCCCCCGCCAACGGGGACGCGAATGAAATATCTCCTGTGGCTGCTCAAGGCAGCCATTTTTTTTACCCTCTTTGCCTTCGCGCTGAACAACCAGCACGACGCAACCGTCTATTTCTTCTTCGGCGCGTCATGGCGCGCTCCACTCGTACTGGTGGTGCTCGCCGCCTTTGCCGGCGGCCTCGTGGTCGGTGCCCTCGGCATGCTGCCGGGCTGGTGGAAGCATCGCAGCGCGGCGGCTCAGTTACCCGCCGCCCCGGCTGTTCCCGCGCCGGCATCCACCGCGCCCGCCCCTGCTGCCGTCGCAGCCACAGACCTACCCGCCGTACGCCAACATGGACTTTGACCTCAGCTGGTTGCTGCTCGGCCTTCCCATCGCATTTGTTCTCGGTTGGCTTGCTTCGCGCTTCGACCTGAGGCAACTCAAGATCGAGAATCGACAGGCGCCCAAGGCCTACTTTCGCGGGCTCAACTTTCTGTTGAACGAGCAGCAGGACCAAGCCATCGATGCATTCATCGAGGCGGTCCAGAACGATCCCGACACCCAGGAGTTGCACTTCGCGCTCGGCAACCTGTTCCGCCGGCGCGGTGAATACCAGCGCGCCGTGCGCGTGCACGAGCACCTGCTCGGCCGTGGTGACCTGAGCCGAGCAGACCGCGACCGCGCGCAACATGCGCTGGCACAGGACTTCCTTCGCGCCGGATTGCTTGATCGCGCGGAAGCGGCACTCCAGAAGCTCGAAGGCACACGCTACGAGAACGAGGCGCGGCTGTCGCTGCTCGCCATCTACGAGCGCTCGCGCGAATGGGCCCAAGCTGCGGCCGTGGCGCAGAAGCTCGACGAATCCGATCAAGCCAGCTACAGCACGCGGCGCGCCCACCACCTGTGCGAACAGGCCGCCGAGCGCGTCGCGGCCGGCGATCTCGACGGGGCGTCGCAACTGCTGCGCCAGGCAGTGGCGCTGGCCCCCCAAGCCCCTCGCCCCGCCATCGACACTGCAACCCTGCAACTGCGCAATGGCGACTCCGCCGCGGCCTTCGACACGCTCAAGGCCCTCAGCGAAAGCGCTCCGTTGGCGCTGCCCCTCTATGCCGCGATGCTCCAACAAGCAGCGGTTGCATCCCAGCGCTCCGGCGAGGCGCTGGCCTTGCTTCAGCGCCGCTATGTCGCCTCACCGTCGATCGACGTACTCGAAGCGATCATCGCCCTGGGCGGCGCGCCCGCCTTGCCTGACGATGCGCGATCCAACGACGTCGCGACGCCGGAGCCACGCGACGGCTATATCGCCCACCTGGCGCACCACCCATCCCTGGTGGCCGCATCGCGCTGGCTCGCCGGCGAGCGCTTCGAACACGAGCAGTTCCATCCGCAGGTGCAGCGCTCCCTCGACCAGGCCACGCGACCGCTCATGCGCTACAGATGCGCGGCATGCGGCTTTGAGGCGCACCAGTACTTCTGGCACTGCCCGGGCTGCCAGGCGTGGGACAGCTACCCGCCTCGCCGCGTCGAAGAGCTCTGAAGTTCAGATCGGCGCAGACTGCCGCTATCATCGCTGCGCCGCACGCATTCGGCATGCGGCGGGGCGCCAAAGGCGTTTCTCATAAAACAATGTCAGGGAGTTTTAAATGTTGAAGAAAATCTTGGCCGCCACGGCCATGCTGTTCGCGGTCGCCTCTTGGGCTGCAGTCGATGCCAACAAGGCAACGGAAGCGGACCTCGATGGATTGAAGGGCGTGGGCCCTGCCCTTTCCAAGCGCATCCTCGACGAGCGCAAGCAGGGCGAGTTCAAGGACTGGCCCGACTTCATGAGCCGGGTCAAGGGCGTGAAGGAAAAGTCGGCTGCCAAGCTGTCGGGCGAAGGCCTCACGATCAACGGTCAAGCCTTCCCCCATGCTGCCGAACACGCGGTGAAGGACGAGCCGAAGAAGACCGATACCGCAGCCGCGAAAGAACCGGCCAAGAAGTAAGCGCGTAGAGCGTCATTGACGCATCGCAGCACGGGCCGCCCTCAGGCGGCCCTTTTTCATTTGTCATCGCTGTAAAGCCGGGCGATGGGTCGGTCCGTGCTCACCTCGGTCGCCATGCAAGCGATCGCTCAGGGGTCGATCGATAGAATTGATCGCAATGCCCCTTGTCTTTCTCGTCGCTCTCCCTTTTGTCGCCAGCGTCGTCGCGGCCCTGCTGCCGTCGAATGCGCGCAACCGGGAATCGACGCTGGCCGGCCTCGTTGCGCTGGGATGTGCGATCCAGGCAGCCTGGTTCTTCCCGACGGTCGCCAGCGGCCATGTGATCCGGGAGCAGATCGAGTGGCTACCGGCACTCGGCCTGGACCTCGTGTTCCGGTTGGACGGCTTCGCATGGCTGTTCTGCATGCTCGTGCTGGGCATCGGCACGCTGGTGGTGCTCTATGCGCGCTACTACATGTCGTCGTCCGATCCGGTGCCGCGCTTCTTCTCGTTCTTCCTCGCGTTCATGGGATCGATGATGGGCGTGGTCCTTTCGGGCAACCTCATCCAGATGGTGTTGTTCTGGGAACTCACCAGCCTCTTCTCGTTCCTGCTGATCGGCTACTGGCACCATCGGCGCGATGCGCGGCGCGGCGCGAGCATGGCGCTCACCGTCACCGGTGCAGGCGGACTTTGCCTGTTGGGCGGCGTGCTGCTGTTGGGGCGGATCGTCGGCAGCTATGAACTCGACGCAGTGCTGGCCGCGGGTGACCAGATCCGCGCGGACCGGCTCTATCCCATCGCACTCGTGCTGGTGCTGCTTGGCGCCTTCACCAAGAGCGCGCAGTTTCCCTTTCATTTCTGGCTGCCGCGCGCGATGGCGGCACCCACGCCCGTTTCGGCATATCTGCATTCGGCCACGATGGTGAAGCTCGGCGTGTTCCTCATGGCACGCCTGTGGCCCGCGCTTTCCGGCACGGAGCAATGGTTCTGGATGGTGAGCGGCGCCGGCGCGATCACGCTGCTGCTCGGCGGCTATGTGGCGATGTTCCAGCGCGACCTCAAGGCGCTCCTGGCGTATTCGACCATTTCCCACCTCGGGCTCATCACCTTGCTGCTGGGCCTCAACAGCCCGCTGGCGGCGGTCGCGGCAGTGTTCCATATCATGAACCACGCGACCTTCAAGGCGTCGCTCTTCATGGCGGCCGGCATCATCGACCACGAGAGCGGCACGCGCGACATTCGCAAGCTCAGCGGGCTGCTCAAGCTGATGCCGATCACCGGCACGCTGGCGATCATCTCGAGCGCAGCCATGGCTGGGGTCCCGCTGCTCAACGGCTTCCTGTCGAAGGAAATGTTCTTCGCCGAGGTCGCCTTCGTCGACGCAACGCCATGGGTCAGCATGAGCTTGCCCGTCCTGGCGACGCTCGCCGGCATGTTCAGCGTCGCGTATTCGTTGCGCTTCGTGTTCGACGTGTTCTTCGGCCCGCCTTGCGCTCCCCCCGACGTGCCCAAGCAACCGCACGAGCCCCCGCACTGGATGCGCGTGCCGGTCGAGTTGCTGGTGCTGATCTGCCTGGTGGTCGGCGTGGCGCCGGCGTGGGCAGTCGGCGCCTTTCTCGCCGCGGCCGCCACACCGGTCGTCGGCGGCCAACTGCCCGAATACAGCCTGGCGGTGTGGCACGGTTTCAATCGACCACTGGCGATGAGCCTCATCGCTTCATTCGGCGGCGTGGTGATCTACCTGCTGCAACGCCGCGGGCGCGCACGCGGCGCGTTCGAGACCACGCCGCTGCTGCATCGCTTCGACGGGCAGCGCATCTTCGAGAACCTGCTCGCGCGTCTCAGCGAAGCTGGCCGTCGCGGGCGGCGTTTGCTGGGCACCCGGCGCCTGCAGATGCAATTGCTCCTGCTCGTCGGAGTCGCGATCGCCGGTGCGGGCGCGGCACTTCATTTCACGCCGGCCGGGAGCGGGTCGCGCGAACTGCTCCCCTTCTCGCCCATGTTCGCGATGACCTGGCTCATCGGCTGCACCTGTGCCGTCGCGGCCGCATGGCAAGCCAAGTTCCATCGGCTCGCTTCGCTGATGCTGGCGTCGGGTGCAGGACTGGTGTGCTGCATCACCTACATCTGGTTCTCGGCGCCCGATCTCGCGCTCACGCAACTGGTGGTCGAGGTCGTGACGACGGTGTTGATCCTGCTGGGCTTGCGGTGGCTTCCGATGCGCACTGCCATGCCCGAACCGGCGCGCGGCCGGCTGCGCCATTGGGGACGGCGAGGACGCGACATGTTCATTGCGATCGCTGCAGGCGCCGGCCTGGGCTCGATCGCCTGGATGATGATGACGCGCCCCTTCCCGCAGAGCATCTCAACCTTCTTTCTGGAGCGCGCGCTGACCCGCGGGGGAGGCACGAACGTGGTCAACGTGATGCTGGTCGACTTCCGCGGCTTCGATACGTTCGGAGAGATCACGGTGCTGGGCGTGGTCGCCCTGACGGTCTATGCGCTGCTGCGCCGGTTCCGTCCGGCGCCCGAATCGATGGCGCTGCCGTTGCAACAGCGCCTCCTGGCCGACGACTTGAACACCGATCTGCTCAATCCACGACGCGCCAAGGACACCGCCGTCGGCTACCTGATGGTTCCTGCCGTGCTGGTGCGCCTGCTGCTGCCGCTGTCGGTACTGGTCTCCGTCTATTTCTTCATGCGCGGCCACAACCAGCCCGGCGGCGGCTTCGTGGCCGGGTTGGTGATGTCCGTCGCGTTGCTGCTTCAGTTCATCGTCTCCGGCACCGAGTGGGTGGAAGAGCATCTGCGCATCTACCCGAGGCGCTGGATCGCCGTCGGCCTGCTGCTCGCGCTGGCGACGGGTGGCGGCGCCATCGTGCTCGGCTATCCGTTCCTCACCACGCATACGGCGCACGTGCATCTGCCGATCCTCGGCGAGGTGCATGTCCCCAGCGCGCTGTTCTTCGACATGGGCGTGTTCGCGCTGGTGCTCGGCGCCACGATGCTGATCCTCACTGCACTCGCCCACCAATCGATTCGCAGCCACCGCTGGTCCGACGAACAGGCCGAAAAGGAAGCCGCCCGTGCCACGGCCGATGCAGAGGGGGCTGCAGCCTGATGGAAGTCGTCCTCGCCATTGCCATTGCCATCCTCACAGGCTCGGGGGTGTATCTGCTGCTGCGCCCGCGGACCTTCCAGGTGATCATGGGGCTCACGCTGATCTCCTACGCGGTCAATCTCTTCATCTTCAGCATGGGCCGGCTCAAGGTCGACAGCGAACCGGTGCTCGAACCCGGCATCGCCGCCACGCTCGCCAACACCGCGGACCCCATGCCGCAGGCGCTCGTGCTCACGGCGATCGTGATCGGCTTCGCGATGACGGCACTGTTCCTCGTCGTCCTGCTGGCCTCGCGCGGGCTGACCGGAACCGACCACGTGGATGGTGAAGAACGCCGGGAGACGCAGGAATGACCGGCTTTTTCAATCTGGTCGACCGGCTGCTCGAATTCAGCATGCCGCACCTGATCGCAGTACCGATCCTGGTGCCCATGCTGACGGCAGCCCTGATGCTGCTGCTCGGCGAACAGCGCCGGCGCACAAAGTCAGCCCTGAGCGTCGTGTCCGGCCTGATCGGCCTCCTGGCGGCGCTCGCCCTGCTGCGCTGGGTCAACGCACCCGCGACCGGCGGCGGGCCGGGATCGATCGGCGTCTATCTGCCGGGCAACTGGCATGCGCCCTTCGGCATCGTGCTCGTCGCGGACCGTCTCTCGACGATGATGGTCGCGCTCACCGGCGTGGTCGCCTTCGCGGCCTCCATCTATTCGACTTCGCGGTGGGACCGCGCAGGCGTGCATTTCCACCCGTTGCTCCAGTTGCAACTCATGGGCCTCAACGGCGCCTTTCTCACGGGCGACCTCTTCAATCTCTTCGTCTTCTTCGAAGTGATGCTCGCCGCCTCCTATGGCCTGCTCTTGCATGGCTCCGGCCGGCTGCGCGTGCACGCGGGCCTTCATTACATTGCGATCAATCTCGCCGCTTCGTCGCTGTTCCTGATCGGCGCCGCTTTGCTCTATGGCGTGACCGGCACATTGAACATGGCCGACCTGGGCGTGCGCATCGCCCAGATCGCTCCGGCCGATCGGGGGCTGGTGCACGCAGCGGCGGCCATCCTCGCGACGGCGTTCTTTGCAAAGGCCGGGGCTTGGCCGCTCAACTTCTGGCTGGTGCCGGCCTACAGTTCCGCCGTTTCGCCGGTGGGTGCGGTGTTCGCCCTGCTCACCAAGCTGGGCATCTACACCTTGCTGCGCCTGTGGACGGTGATGTTCGCGCCCGACACCGGCGCTTCCGCCGGATTCGGGCAAGGTGTGCTGGTCACGATCGGTCTTGCGACATTGTTCGTGGGCGCTCTCGGCATCGTCGGTACGCAGCGGCTGTCGAATCTCGCGGGCTTCAGCGTGCTGGTTTCGGCGGGGACGCTGCTGGCGGCCATCGGCTTCGGTCGGCCGGCCATGTGGGCCGGGGCGCTGTACTACATGCTGAGCTCGACGCTCGCGGTGAGCGCCTTCTTCCTGCTGATCGACATGATCGAGCGATGGCGCAATGCGGGCATGAGCATCGCGCCGCACGAAGTGTCCGGCGATGCGCCTTTTCTGTCCGAAGACCTGCGAAGGCTGGACGATGTGAACCTCGACGACAACGCGCAGGCCCTCTATGGCCGGGCCATCCCCGCGGGCGTTGTCTTTCTCGGGCTCGGTTTCGTCGGCTGCACGATCCTGCTGGCGGGGCTGCCGCCGCTCTCCGGATTCGTCGGCAAGTTCGCGATGCTGTCGGGCCTCTTCGGTGCCGCGCAGATCACTCCCGCGGCCTGGACCTTCATGGCGCTGCTGCTCGTTTCGGGTTTCTTCACGCTGATCGCGCTGAGCCGCACGGGCATCCGGCATTTCTGGACCCAGGCACATGCAACCCTGCCCGCACTGCCCGCGCTCGAGGTGCTGCCGGTTGCAGCGCTGCTCGCGGCCTGCTTCGCGCTGACCTTCTGGGCAGGGCCGGTGATGCATCACGCAGCCTCCACCGCCGAAGGGCTGCGCACCGCCACCGCATACCGTGCCGCCGTGCTCGGCGCACGCGAGGTTCCGAGTCCGCCCGCCCCACCCGGAGCCGCGAAATGATGAAACGCTGGATGCCATCGCCGCCGCTGTCGCTGGGACTCTTCGTCGTATGGCTGCTGCTCAACCAGTCGTTGGATCCCGCGACGCTGCTGCTCGCCGCGATCCTTGCTTTCGCGGTGCCGTTGCTGACCCAATCCCTCAGGCCCTCGACCGTCAAGATGCACCGGCCGGGCCTTGCGCTGCGGTTGAGCGGCCTGGTGCTCTACGACATGGTCGTTTCCGCCCTGACGGTGGCACGTCTGCTGCTGACGCGGCGCAACGCCGACATGAAGCCGTGCTTCGTGCGCGTGCCGCTCGATGTGCGTGATCCGAACGCGCTGGCAATGCTCGCGATGATCATCTGCCTTACCCCTGGCACGGCATGGGGCGAGGTTTCGTTCGACCGCTCGAGCCTCCTGATCCACTTGTTCCATGAACCCGACGAACAGGCCTTCATCGCCATGGTCAAGGCCCGCTACGAACGTCCGCTGATGGAGATCTTCAAATCATGACGCCGATCCTGTTCTGGGCGCTCAAGCTCGCGCTGTTCTTGCTCGCAGTGGCCATGGCCTGCGCCGTCGCCCGCCTGCTCGTCGGCCCCACCGCGCAAGACCGCGTGATGGCGCTCGACTGCCTCTATATCAACGGGATGCTCATGATGCTGGTGCTGGGCATCGTCTATACAAGCAACGTCTACTTCGAGGCCGCAATGCTGATCGCGCTGTTCGGCTTCGTGAGCTCGACGGCGCTGGCGAAATTCCTGCTCCGGGGCGAGGTGATCGAATGATGAAGGGAGCTTCAGCATGAACGGATTCATCGAAGGCCCGCTGCCGCTCTGGGCCGAAATCCTGACCGCGGTGTTCGCCGTGACCGGCGCCGCTTTTGCGGCCATCGGCTCTTTCGGGCTGGTGCGGCTGCCCACCTTCTTCCGCCGAATCCATGCACCGACGCTGGGCGCAACCTTGGGCGTCTGGAGCATCACGCTGGCGACGATCGTCTATTTTTCGGTGCAGGGCTTCAGCCTGTTCCTGCACGCGTCGTTGATCGCATTGTTCGTGGCACTCACGGCGCCGGTCACGACCATCTTCCTGATGCGCGCGGCGCTGTTCCGCGAAAGACTAAAGGGCGGCGACGTTCCAAAGGCCGACCCGAAGGAGCCCTGAGGCTGGAAACGCCTTTCACATCAACTCGACGCATACTCTCAACCATCTGGTGGAGATTGAAATGAAGATTCTTGCCTTGATGGCGGCATCGGCCGCCGGCCTGTTGCTGACATTGAGCGCCCATGCGCAGATATTCGGGACCGACAACAGCGCGGCCGCACGCGCCGCGCGGACCCGGCAAGGCACCGAGGCCGCAAGGGGGCCCCAACCGGGTGAAGGCAATCCGATCCCCGAGCCGGAGTCGAGGTTCTCGTCCGAGCAACGGGCAGCCGCGCGCGCCGAGCGCCGCACTGTCGGCTCCGAGGCGGCAAGGGGGCCTCAGATGGGTGAAGGCGACCCCATTCCCCAAGCCCGGCCGCGCGTGCAGAGCCCCGATCGCTCGGCAGCGCGCAGGGCCCGCGAAGGCGAAGCTGCGCGAGCAAACAAGGCCGGAGAGATCAAGTCGAAGGGCGAGACGACCTATTGACCCGCACGCGGGCGCGCTCGCTCAGGCGAAAGACGCGTGAAAGGACGCATCGGCCGGAGGCAGCCCAGGCGAGCCAGGCCGGTCGCGGTCCGAAGCTCCCAGGACAACGCGCCCTGGCGTCTGCCGACGTCCAGCGAGCGCAGGAAGAGCGCCTCGACCTCGCCGTCAGCGGCGCCGGCTGCTCTGAGATTCTCGCCAACCTTGCCGCTTTCGACACGTTCGACGCTTCGGGCATCGACTTGCGTCATCACGAGCGTGCCCATCATGTCGCGTTGCTTGGGGTCCGACGCCGCCACGCTCGGTGCCCGGTTCATCAGCACGTTTTCGTAGCGAGCGCACCAGCCTGAAGGGACCGAAGCTCAGCGCACCTTCGATGATCGCGATCGACGCGTCAGTCATGGCGCGGCAAGCGGAGTTCAGGCCGAGAGGGCGTCCGCGGCGTCGAACTCATCGGAGAACTGGGCATGGGCATCCTTGAAGCAAGTCCCGCGCCGTGCAGTGGCGGGATACCGGGCCTGGACCGGGAGGATATCGCGGCGAGCGTGTCCGGACGATTACATGCCGCGAGGCACTGTCTTCCTGATCCCGACGGATACGAGAAGCACCAACGAAAGCGCGGCGATCCCCACGAAGACGCCTCCCAGCCGGAGCAGCGCGGCTGCACCATCGACCGTCCAGCCGCGATCCTGCACGAACACCATGAGAAACGCCACGCTGAACTGGATCGCCATGTATCTCACGCCGGGCGGTCCGCCCTGCAGATACGCCCCTGCCCATGCGCCGAGTCCCAGGACGAACTGGCACGACAACGGCCGTTGTTCAATGAACGGCAGCAAGGCGAACGCCACCACCCCGGCGGCCAGGCATCCGGCGAAACGCTGAACCATGCGCTGCATCACGGAAACGTGCACGTCGCTTGTGCGCCCACCTAGAGGAACGATCAGCACGGCGATCGACGTCACCATCGCCTGGGGAAACGACTGCAGATCGCGCGCGACGACCATTGCTGCCAGAAGCGTCACGGCCAAGGCACCGTGCAAGGCATGCAGCGCCGCGTCGCCCCGGACTGGCAAAGAAGGAACGGAATGGATGGGCGGCGCCGACGGGGAAGGAGCGGCATCGCGCCGCAACCACCCAACCACGACCCGCCACTCCGCCAGGGCTGCCACGAAGACGCAGGCCAACGTCCCGACCACGATGTTGGCGACCCGCTCCTCCGCAAAGGCCATCAGGTTCGCACGCGCTCTGAAGGCCTCGCACATGACCATGACGAAGGTCACCAGGGCCAGCACCCACGCATAGCTGTGCCTCGAAAGAAGCGATGCAAACAGCCCGCCCCATGCGGCACAGGACAGCACCAGCACGAAAGCGACGGAATGGTCGCCCATCGGCGGCCCCAGCACAAGCCCGGCGGCCGCGCCGAACAAAGTGCCAAGGATCCGAAGTGCACCGCGATAGAGCGATGCAGCGAAGGCGTCCTGCATGACCACGAACGCGCTGATCGCCGCCCACCAGGTGTCACGCAACCCCAGCGCATGCGCCGCCATGACCGCAATGACGACCGAGAGCACCGGCCGCATCGCCTGAATCGCGCGCGAGCTGGACATGGAGGCTTTCAGGATGCGTTTGCCTGGCGGTTGATGGAAATCCGCGCCATTGTCGGCGAGCCCGGGCCTGCAGGAACGGCCATTGCCGGCAATGGCCGGGCATGATTCGCCCATGCATCTGTCCGAATTGCTCCAGAACTACGGCTATCTTGCGGTCTTCTTTGCCGGCCTCTTCGAAGGCGAGACGATCCTGATGCTCGGCGCCTTTGCCGTGCACCAGGGCTATCTGTCGCTCGTTCCGTTGATCGCCTGCGGCGCGGCGGCCGCCTTTCTGACCGATCAGTTCTATTTCCACCTGGGCCGACGCAAGGGCGCGGAACTGCTCGCAACGCGGCCGAAGTTGCGCGCTCACATCGAACGGGTCAACGGATTCGTCACCCGCCATCCCATTGCGACGATTTTCCTGATGCGATTTGCGTGGGGCCTGAGGATCGCAATGCCGGCCACGCTCGGCATGGGCCGCATGTCAGCCGTGCCCTATGCGGGCCTCTGCGCCGTCGCGGCGATCGTCTGGGCGACGGTTGTGGCCTTGTTCGGCGTGAAGCTCACGGGCTGGATCCACGCGTGGGTCGGTCATCTGCGCCCCTACGAACACGACCTCATCCTGGCGGCGCTCGTGATCACGCTGGCGGTCGCGCTCTTCAAGCAGTTGCGCGCCCGCCGTTGATCATTCGCGGACTTCGAGCGCCCGGTTGATGCGCAGCGCCACCAGCGTGCAGACGGCACCCGAAAGAAGGTACACGCTGACATAGCCGAGCCCGAAGTGCGACGAAAGGCCCAGCGCCACCAGCGGCGCGAAGGCGGCACCGATCAGCCAAGCCAGGTCGGAGGTCAGCGCGGCGCCGGTGTAGCGGTATTTCGCTTCGAAATTGGCCGTGACAGCACCGGCGGCCTGGCCGTACGACAGGCCGAGGATCACGAAGCCCACCAAGATGAAGACGTCCTGCCCAAGCCGGCCACCATCCAGCAGCGTCGGCGCGAAACCGCTGAACACCGCAATCAGCACCGCGAGGCTGCCGAGCGTGTTGCGCCGGCCCATGCGGTCGGCGATCAGGCCCGAAACGACGATGCCGATGGCCCCGAGCACGGCGCCCACCATCTGGACCACGAGAAATTCGGTGATGGACTGCGTCGAGTAGAGCGTGATCCACGAGAGCGGAAACACTGTGATCAGGTGGAACAGCGCATAACTGGCCAGTGCCGCGAAGGCGCCGATGACAATGTTGTAGCCCTGCGACCGCATCATCTCGACGACATCGGTCGGCTGGAGTTCGCGCGCTTCGAGCAGGCGGTCGTACTCATTGGTCGACACCAATCTGAGGCGTGCAAACAACGCGACCACATTGATCGCAAAAGCAACGTAAAAGGTGTAACGCCATCCCCAATCGAGGAAATCCTCGAGCGAGAGGCTCGAATAGAGGTAGGCGAACAGAGCGCTGGCCAGGAAAAACCCAACGGGCGCGCCAAGTTGGCCCAGCATCGCGTACCAGCCGCGCCGGTTCGGCGGTGCATTGAGCGCCAGCAGTGAAGGCAGGCCATCCCAGGAACCTCCGAGCGCAAGCCCCTGGCCGACCCGCAAGATCGACAGCAATACGATCGACGCGAAGCCCATGCTCGCGTAGCCAGGCAGGAAAGCGATGCCTGCCGTGGAAATACCCAGCAGGAACAGCGCGATGGTCAGCTTGGCCTCACGCCCGAAGCGCCGCTGGACCGTCATGGAAATGACGGTGCCAAAGGGCCGGGCGATGAACGCGAACGAAAAAATCGTGAAGGCGAACAGGATGCCTTCCAGGCGGTTCTCGAAGGGGAAGAACACCGCCGGGAAGACCAGGACCGAGGCAATCCCGTAGACGAAGAAATCGAAATATTCCGATGCGCGGCCGATCACCACGCCGACGGCGATCTCCGAAGGTGTGACGTGTGAGTGGTCCGAGTCGCCCCCGTGGAGGGTCGAGCTCAGTTCGTGTTCGGTACTGGAGGGACTGATGCCTGACATCGTCATTTCTGCTTTGGTTCGTGTGTCAACTGGACTTTGCGAGCGTCTCACCGAATCGGGATTGCCGCCATAGGACAAAACGTCCAATATCCGGCGCAGGCCAAACCAAGTAGATTCTGGACTCTTTGCCCAGCAAAAGCTCATTCTCCGGCATGCCTCCCCTCAAGAACTTTCGCGGACTGCTCTTGCTCCCGCTCGCCATGTTGGCGGGGTGCAACATGGTGGTTCTGAATCCGTCCGGCGACATCGCCCGACAGCAAGGCCAGCTCATCGTCGTCTCCACGGTGCTGATGCTGCTCATCATCGTGCCGGTCATTGCATTGACCATCTTCTTCGCCTGGAAATATCGCCAGTCGAACAAGGAAGCCAGGTATTCGCCGGAGTGGGACCACTCCACCGAGCTCGAACTGGCGATCTGGGCGGCCCCGCTGCTCATCATCATCGCGCTGGGCGCCATCACCTGGATCAGCACCCACACGCTGGACCCGTACCGCCCGCTGCGGCGGATCGAATCCGGCCGCCCCGTTCCCGACAACGTCAAGCCGCTGACCGTCGAAGTCGTCGCACTCGACTGGAAGTGGCTCTTCATCTACCCCGAGCAAGGCATCGCCACCGTGAACGAACTGGCGGCGCCGGTCGACCGGCCGATCGTCTTCAAGATCACGGCCTCCTCGGTCATGAACTCGTTCTACATCCCGGCACTGGCAGGCCAGATCTACGCGATGCCGTCCATGGAGACCAAGCTCAACGCGGTCATCAACCAGCCGGGCGAGTTCGAAGGTTTCTCCGCCAACTACAGCGGTGCCGGCTTTTCGGGCATGCGCTTCAAGTTTCACGGCCTGAACGAAGCGGACTTCGACCAATGGCTTCAGAAGGCGAAGTCCAGCACCGGCGCGCTGACCCGTGCGGCGTATGTTGAACTGGAGCGCCCCAGCGAGCGCGATCCGGTTCGCCATTTCGGCACGGTGGACAGCGACCTCTACCAGGCGATCCTCAACCGCTGCGTGGACCGCAACAAGATGTGCATGAGCCAAATGATGGCGATCGACGCAAGCGGCGGCGTGGGCGGCGTGACGGGTACGTACAACGTCACCTCACGCCCCTGGCAGCCTGACGAGAAGAATTCCCCGATCCGCACCTACGTCACGGCGATGTGCACCCCCGCCGATCCGGCCGGCATGTCGGTCCCGCGTACCAACTTTCGCGTCCAAGAGTAACGATGCCTGAACATCTAGATTTGACGAGGCTCATTTTCGGCCGCCTCACCTGGGAAGCGATCCCCTATCACGAGCCGATTCTCCTGGCGACCTTCATCGCCGTTGCGCTCGGCGGACTGGTGGTCCTCGGCGCAATCACCTACTTCCGTCTCTGGGGCACGCTGTGGCGCGACTGGATCACCAGCATCGACCACAAGAAGATCGGCGTCATGTACATCATCCTCGGACTGGTGATGCTGCTGCGCGGCTTTGCCGATGCGATCATGATGCGCGCCCAGCAGGCGTTCGCTTTCGGCAACGAGGCCGGTTTCCTGCCGCCGCATCACTACGACCAGATCTTCACGGCGCACGGCGTGATCATGATCTTCTTCGTGGCGATGCCGCTGGTCACGGGCATGATGAACTACATCGTGCCGCTGCAGATCGGCGCGCGCGACGTGGCCTTCCCGTTCCTGAACAACTTCAGTTTCTGGATGACCACCTTCGGTGCCGGGCTGGTGATGGCCTCGCTCTTCGTAGGCGAGTTCGCGCGCACCGGCTGGCTGGCCTATCCGCCGCTGTCCGGGCTGCAGTTCAGTCCGGACGTGGGGGTCGACTACTACATATGGTCCTTGCAGATTGCGGGGGTCGGCACCTTGCTGTCCGGGGTCAACCTGATCGCGACCATCGTGAAGATGCGCGCGCCGGGCATGACGCTCATGAAGATGCCGGTGTTCACCTGGACCGCGCTGTGCACCAACATCCTGATCGTCGCTGCCTTCCCGGTGCTGACGGCCGTGCTCGCCCTGCTCTCGCTGGACCGCTACGTCGGCACGAACTTCTTCACCAACGATCTCGGCGGCAACGCCATGATGTACGTGAACCTGATCTGGATCTGGGGCCACCCCGAGGTTTACATCCTGATCCTTCCGGCCTTCGGCATCTTCTCCGAGATCGTTTCCACCTTCTGCGGCAAGCGCCTCTTCGGCTATGCGTCGATGGTCTATGCGACGCTGGTGATCACGATCCTGTCGTACCTCGTCTGGCTGCACCACTTCTTCACGATGGGGTCAGGCGCCAGCGTCAATTCGTTCTTCGGCATCACGACGATGATCATCTCGATCCCGACGGGCGCGAAGATCTTCAACTGGCTGTTCACGATGTACAAGGGTCGCATCCGCTTCGAGCTGCCCATGATGTGGACCATCGCCTTCATGATCACCTTCGTCATCGGTGGCATGACGGGCGTGTTGCTCGCGGTGCCGCCGGCGGACTTCGTGCTGCACAACAGCCTGTTTCTGATCGCGCACTTCCACAACGTGATCATCGGCGGCGTGGTCTTCGGCATGTTTGCCGGCATTACCTACTGGTTCCCGAAGGCATTCGGCTACAAGCTCGATCCGTTCTGGGGCAAGTGCTCGTTCTGGTTCTGGGTCACCGGTTTCTATTTCGCCTTCATGCCGCTCTATGTGCTGGGGCTGATGGGCGTCACCCGCCGCCTGAACCACTTCGAGGATCCGTCGCTGCAGATCTGGTTTCAGATCGCGGCCTTCGGCGCCGTGTTGATCGCGCTGGGCATCCTGTCGATGCTCATCCAGTTCGTGGTGAGCTACCTCCGCCGCGATCAATTGCGCGACGTCACGGGCGACCCGTGGGATGGCCGCACGCTCGAATGGTCGACCTCGTCGCCGCCGCCTGCCTACAACTTCGCGTTCACGCCGCACGTGCATGACAACGACGCCTGGGCCGACATGAAGAAGCACGGCTTCACTCGGCCGCTCGGAGGATTCATCCCCATCCACATGCCGAAGAACACCGGCGCCGGCTTCATCATCGCCGCCCTCGCTGCGGTCTGCGGCTTCGCCCTGATCTGGCAGATGTGGCTGCTGGCCGGCATCGGCTTCTTCTCGATGCTCGCTGCCGTGATCATCCATACCTTCAACTACAAGCGCGACTATCACGTCCCGGTGGACGATGTCGTCCGCACCGAAGGCGATCGCACCCGCCTCCTGGCTGCCCATGTCTGACGTTACTGCCCTCTCCCCTGGCGGCGCCGCGAGCGCCAGTCCGAGTTCGCGCTTCTACGTGCCCACCGAGCATCATCCCGAAAACGGGACGATGCTCGGCTTCTGGCTCTACCTGATGAGCGACTGCCTGGTGTTCGCGTGTCTGTTCGCGATCTACGGCGTCCTTGGCCGCAGCTTTGCGGCGGGCCCATCGGGCGCGGACCTGTTCGATTTGCCGCTGATCGCACTCAATACCTCCTTGCTGCTGGTATCGTCGATCACCTATGGCTTCGCGATGATCGAAATGCAGCGCAGCCGCGTGAAGGCCACCATGATCTGGCTGGTCGTGACCGGCCTGCTCGGCGCGGGCTTCATCGGCATCGAGCTCTTCGAGTTCGCGCACCTGATCCACGAAGGCAACGGTCCGCAGCGCAGCGCCTTCCTTTCGTCGTTCTTCGCACTGGTGGGCACGCACGGGCTGCACGTAACCTTCGGCATTGTCTGGCTCATCACGTTGATGGCGCAGGTGGGCAAGCACGGCTTCATCGCGGCGAACCGTCGCCGCCTGATGTGCCTGTCGATGTTCTGGCACTTTCTGGACGTCGTCTGGATCGGCGTCTTCACCTTCGTGTACCTGATGGGAGTGCTGCCATGAGCGCGCATGACGAAACCTCCGCCCATGACGATCATCACGGCCACGACGACGGCGCGCCGCACGCGACCTTCAAGGGCTACATGACGGGCTTCGTGCTGTCGGTGATCCTGACCGCGATTCCGTTCTGGCTGGTCATGGGCAATGTGTTCGAGAAGTCCAGCGTGACGGCCATGGTGATTCTCGGGTTCGCCGCGGTGCAGATGGTGGTGCACATGGTGTACTTCCTGCACATGAATGCGAAGTCCGAAAATGGGTGGACGATGCTGGCGTTGATCTTCACTGTCGTGCTGGTCGTGATCACGCTGAGCGGCTCGTTGTGGGTGATGTACCACCTCAACCACAACATGATGCCCGGCATGATGGACATGCACACGATGCCTTGACCGAGCGCGGTCGGCGTTCCGCGCCCGTCTTGATTGCGCTCGCGCTCTGCGCGGCGCTGATGTTCGTGGGTTTTGCCGCGCTCGGCATCTGGCAGGTCGAGCGAAGGGCGTGGAAGCTCGATCTCATCGAGCGGGTCGACCAGCGTGTCCATGCAACGCCTTCCGCCGCACCCGGGCCCGATCAATGGCCGCGGGTGAATGCGGCCGCCGACGAGTACCGGCGCGTCAGCGCCACCGGCACGTTTCTCCACGATCACGAAACGCTGGTGCAGGCGACGACGGCACTCGGGAGCGGCTATTGGGTGCTGACGCCGCTGCGCATGGCGGATGGCAGCGCGCTGCTGGTCAATCGCGGCTTCATTCCGCCGGAGCGCCGCGACCGCGCCACCCGCAGCGCGGACGAACCGACCGGCGAGACCACCGTCACCGGCCTCATGCGCATGACCGAGCCCGGCGGCAGCTTCATGCGCCGCAACGACCCTGCCGCGAACCGCTGGTATTCGCGCGATGTCCAGGCGATCGCAACGGCCCGCGGCCTGGACCGCGTGGCGCCCTACTTCGTGGATGCCGGGGCGGCCCCGTCGCGTTCTGCCCAGCCGGTCGGCGGCCTGACGGTGATCGCGTTCCAGAACAACCATCTGACCTATGCGATCACCTGGTTCGCCCTCGCCCTGATGATCGCCGGCGCCGCGTGGTACGTCGGACGTGACGAGCTTCGACTGCGGCGAAAGCGCATCGGCGAAACGAGCGAAGATGCCGGGCATGACTGAAGCCACCGCGGTCGCTCCGCGTCCGCCATCCGACTCGCTTCCCGGCAGGCGCACGGGCGACGCGACCGGACTCAAGAACATGCAGCAGCTGATCCAGCTGCGCTGGATCGCCGTGGTCGGGCAGGTGGCGACGATCATCGTCGTGCATTTCGGATTCGGAATCCACCTGCCGCTCGACCAGATGCTGGCGGTGCTGGCCTGCCTGGCGGCCTTCAACGCTGCCAGCCAACTGCGCTGGCGCATTCACAGGGACGTGACCAATACGGAGCTTTTCGTCGCACTGCTGGTCGACGTGGCCATGTTGACCGCCCAGCTCTATCTCAGCGGGGGCGCGACGAATCCCTTCGTCTTCCTCTATCTGCTGCAGGTCATTCTCGGTGCCGTGCTGCTCGAATCGTGGTCCACCTGGACGATGGTCGGCATCACGACGGCCTGCTTCGGTGGACTGGCGCTGTTCTCCGAGCCACTCGCGCTCCCGCGGGCATACGGCCAGGGCCTGTTCAGTCCGTACGTCCTGGGCGTACTGGTCTGCTTTGCGCTCATTGCGGCGCTGCTGGTGGTGTTCATCACGCGGATCAGTCGCAACCTGCGTGGCCGCGATGCACGTCTGGCGGACCTGCGCCAACGCGCCGCCGAGGAGGAACACATCGTGCGCATGGGCTTGCTGGCTTCCGGCGCTGCGCACGAGCTGGGCACACCGCTCGCCACGCTGGCGGTGATCCTCGGCGATTGGCGACGACTGCCGCATTTCACCTCGGACCCCGAACTGCTCGACGAAGTCAGCGAGATGCAGGCCCAGGTCCAGCGCTGCAAGACGATCCTGACGGGCGTCCTGTTGTCGGCCGGCGAGGCGCGCGGGGAGAATTCGGAGGAGACGACCGTCAGCACCTTCCTCGATGACTTGGTCGAGGAATGGCGGACCACGCGAGCCGCCACATCCTTCGCTTACGAAAACCGGTTCGGCCACGACCTCCCCATGGTTTCGGATTCGGCGCTCAAGCAGATGATCTGCAACGTGCTGGACAATGCCCTCGAGGCATCGCCGCACTGGGTCGGCCTCACCGCCGCGCACGACGGCGACGCGCTGACGCTGACAGTCACGGATGTCGGCCCCGGCTTCCCACCCGGGATGCTGGCGCAGTTCGGCAAGCCCTACCAGTCGAGCAAGGGTCGGCCCGGCGGCGGCCTGGGCCTGTTTCTCGTGGTCAACGTGGCTCGCACGCTTGGCGGCAGCGTCACGGCCAGGAACCGGCCCGAAGGCGGCGCAGTCGTGACACTGACGCTGCCGCTGGCGGCCATCACCCTTGACGAGGACGAAGAGAACGAAGATGACGATGGAGATGGAAGCTGATCGCCTGCTGTTGATCGTGGAGGACGACGCCGCCTTTGCGCGGACGCTCGGCCGCTCGTTCGAACGCCGGGGTTATTCGGTCATGCACGCCGCAAACCTCGATCAGGTGGCGGAACTCCTGCGCGAGCACTCTCCTGGCTATGCGGTCGTCGATCTGAAGCTCAACGGCGATGCCTCGGGCCTCGCCTGCGTGCAGACGCTGAACGGGCACGATCCCTCGATGTTGATCGTGGTGCTGACGGGCTTTGCCAGCATTGCCACCGCGGTCGAGGCGATCAAGCTCGGCGCCTGCCACTACCTGGCCAAGCCGTCCAACACCGACGACATCGAAGCCGCCTTCGGTCGCGCCGAGGGCAACGCGGAAGTCGAACTGACCAACCGTTCCACGTCGATCAAGACTCTGGAATGGGAGCGCATCCACGAGACGCTTGCCGAAACGGGCTTCAATATTTCCGAAACTGCGCGCCGGCTGGGCATGCACCGACGGACGCTGGCACGCAAGCTTGGCAAGCAGCGCGTCAAATAGGGCGTAGGGCGTAGGGCGGAGGCGCCGCTATTCGAGACCTTCAGCCTGCGCCAGCAGCCTCGCGGTGGCCTTGGCCGCCATCTCCAGGCGTTTCACGTCGCGCTCCCCGAGTTCGGCGCGAGGCTCGAAGCTGAAGCCGCACAGGACCCCATACAGGGTGCCATCCGAGAAGCGTACCGGCACGCCGATGTGCGCCCCCATGCCGTGGTAGTAGTCGGGCAGGCCGTTCGCGACCCGCACGCTCGTGACGTCGGGCACCAGGCAGGGCATTCGCCCGTCGACGATGCGCTGGCAGATGCTTTCGGCACGCGGATGGGAATCACCGGGCCGGATGATTGCGTCCACGGTCCTTGAAGAGATGTGGCGGAACACGCGGTCGCCGTCCACGAACTGGCCGACGAAGACGACCTCGAGATTGAGCTGCTCGCGAACCACGCGCAAGAGACTCCCAATGCACCTCTCGGTGAAGCTGCCGTGGACATTGTCTTCCGCGGTGATCGCGGCAATTTCCCCCGCCCACCTTTGCAGATCGTCCTCGTCGCGTTGGGGTGTCGTGCTCATCAATATTTCCCTTTACACCAGCGATCCTACGTCAGCGACTCGACGCCACTTGTGCCGGACTTCTGTGGATAACTTTGTGTGTAGTGCGTGGAGGCCCATGCACGAAGCCTGACGCCATGCGGGTTGGCACTGCATTGCCTGCGAAACGGGCATTGCAGCGGATACTGCGGGTTCGCCGCACTTCAGCGGCGCGCATCAGGAGGAACACCATGACCGAGCGCTCCATACCTAAGCCGCGCCGCGTCGCACTCATCGCGCACGACGGCAAGAAGACCGCGATGATGGCCTTGGCGCGCGAGTTCGAAACGCTGCTGCGCGACTGCCAGCTGTGCGCCACCGGCACCACGGGCACGCGGCTGGGCTCGGAGGTGGGCCTCACGGTCGAGCGACTGCTGAGCGGCCCGCAAGGCGGTGACCTGCAGATCGGTGCGCGTCTCGCGACCGGCGAGATCGACATCGTGATCTTCCTGCGCGATCCGATGACCGCTCAGCCGCATGAGCCGGATATCAACGCCCTCGTCCGCGCATGCGATGTTCACGACGTGCCCTGCGCCACGAACGTGGCCAGCGCACGCCTGCTGCTGCGTCAATTGCAAGGAAGCGCGACGGGCTGAAGGGCGCTCAGAGCTTCGCCAGATATTTGATACCGACGACCAGCGCAATACCGAGAACGACGAGGAAAAACAACCGACTCCATCGCACGCCCGGTTGGTTGTACCCGGGCATTTCATTGCGATGAAGGCCCGAAAACGACGTCGTGTCCGGCTTGTCTCGATGCCAGTCGTGGAAGTTATCGCGGTCGGTATTCATGTAGTACATTTTAACTACAGTTACCTGACCATTTACAACCGCTTGTCGTCCATTCCTGCACGTTCGGCCGACTGTCGGATTGGACCTCGTCCAAGCCCTCTGCTAAGGTTTGTGGATGCTGTACACAAACCCGGAGAGCACCTCCTCCTTGGACAACCGCAAACGCTGGCTCGCGCTGCTCGTTCTTTGCCTCGGCGTTCTCATGATCGTGCTCGACACCACGATCGTGAATGTCGCGCTGCCGTCGATCCGCCAGGACCTCGGCTTTTCGGAAACCTCGCTGGTCTGGGTGGTGAACGCCTACATGCTCAGCTTCGGCGGTTTCCTGCTGCTTGGCGGCCGGCTTGGCGATCTGTTCGGGCACCGGCGCTTGTTCCTGCTCGGCATCACGCTGTTCACCATTGCCTCGCTGGCATGCGGCCTGTCCAATTCGCAAGCCTTGCTGGTGACGGCGCGGGCCGTTCAAGGCCTCGGGGGTGCGGTGGTTTCGGCGGTGGCGCTCTCGCTGATCATGAATCTCTTCACCGAACCCGCCGAGCGCGCGAAGGCGATGGGCGTGTACGGCTTCGTGTGCGCCGGCGGCGGCAGCATCGGCGTACTGCTGGGCGGCCTGCTGACGGGCGCGTTGAGTTGGCACTGGATCTTCCTGGTCAACCTGCCGATCGGCGTGGCGGTCTATGCGCTGTGCCTCATGCTCTTGCCCGATATGCGCGGGCAAGCAGCCGGAGAACGGCTCGACATCGGCGGCGCTGTCACGATCACGGCCTCGTTGATGCTGGCCGTCTATGCGATCGTGAACGGGAACGAGGCCGGCTGGACCTCGGCGCAAACACTCGTCCTGCTGGGCATCGCGGCGGCGCTGCTGGCGATCTTCCTCGCGATCGAGTCGCGGGTGCAGCACCCGCTGATGCCGCTGCACCTTTTCCGCCTGCGTAACGTATCGATTGCCAACGTGATCGGGGTGCTCTGGGCGGCCGCGATGTTTGCCTGGTTCTTCATCTCCGCGCTTTACCTGCAACTCGTGCTGGGCAGCAGCCCGATGCAGGTGGGCCTCGCCTTTCTTCCTGCCAATCTGATCATGGCGGCTTTCTCGCTCGGCCTGTCGGCCAAGCTGGTGATGCGATTCGGCAACCGGCGTCCGCTTGCCTTCGGGCTGCTGCTGGCCGCAGTCGGGCTGGCCCTGTTCGCGCGCGCGCCGGTCAACGGAAGTTTCATGGTCGACGTCCTGCCCGGCATGACACTGCTTGGACTCGGCGCCGGCATGGCGCTCAACCCGCTGCTGCTCGTGGCCATGGGCGATGTGTCGCCGAGCGAATCCGGCCTCGCGTCGGGTGTCGTCAATACAGCCTTCATGATGGGCGGTGCGCTCGGGCTGGCCGTGCTCGCCAGCGTCGCCGCTGCGCGGACGGAAGGCCTGCTCGCCCTCGGCCTCGACACGCCAGCGGCACTCACCGGCGGCTACCACGCAGCCTTCCTTGCCGGCGCCTTTTTTGCCGCACTCGCCGCCTTGCTGGGCGCAGTGCTCCTTCGTGGTGCGCACGCCCAAGCCGGCGCTTTCGCGGAAGAAACGTAGGCTTTGACCTACAGAAAATCCGACCGGGCGCGCCCACCATCAAGGGCATGAAGAATCCAATCAAACTCGTCATCGACGAGCCTGCGCCTGGGTCTTATATCTGGACGCTGCTTGAAACCGACGCCGGCGGCGCACCTCGGAAGGTCTTGCGATCTGCCGAGTACGGCGCGGACACCTACGAGGCCGCGCTTGCGGCCGGCACGCGAATGATGGACGCCGAGATTCGCAAGAACGTGGCGGCGTCCTCGGAACGCGGCAGCGTTTCGGGCTAGGCCAGGAGCGTCTTGAAAGGCACTGCCGGGTCAGTTGCCGCCGCCGGGTCCGGACTACGCCCCGCTTCGAGCAGCTTGCGACTCATCATGTGGTCGACAGGTGCATTCACCGACTCGACACAGCGCAGTTGCGCGTCCACATAGTGCAGCAGCGAAAACGAAGCGGGATTGGCGCCAGGGCGCCGGAATGTTGTTGCCCCCGCCAGGCCCTCAGCCGGAACCAGTCCCGCCATTTGAAGCCGAAGGCTGCCTTGGTCGGACCAGAACCACGGCACCGCGTCATACGGCCGCGCGGCACCCGTGAGCGTGGCGACCGCGGTGCGTGCCTGATCGTTCGCGTTCTGCACGGACTCGAGCCGGAGTGCGGCACCCGAGCGCCGGTCCGGAAAGCGCGTGCAGTCGCCCACGGCCAGCACGGATTCATCGTTGGTCTGCATGTAGGCATCGACCACGATGCCATCGGCGCATTCCAGCCCCGCCGCCTGCGCCAACGCCATCTCCGGCACCGCGCCGATGCCGAGCAGCAACAGGTCGATCGGCTGCGGCTTTCCATCGACTTCGATCGCCGTCAGGTGCTTGCCGTCGATGAGGGGCTGGCCGGTCCGTACGCCCACACGCACATCCATGCCGGCGGCGCGATGCGTCGCCATGACGTGGGCGGAAAGCTCAGGCGACACCGCGCGACTCAGCAGGCGTGGAGCGCTTTCGAGCACGACCACCTGCTTGCCGAGCGCCAGCGCGGTTGCGGCAACTTCGAGCCCGATGAATCCCCCGCCGAGCACCGTGACGTGTTGCGCTGCCGAGAGCTTGGCACGCAGTTGGACGGCATCATCGGCGGCTCGCAGGAGGGCGACGTTGTCGAGCCCTTCCAACGCCGACAGTCGACGCGCCCGCGTGCCGGTGGCGAGCACCAGGCGCTCCCAGCCGAGCACCGCGCCCGAACGCAGCCTAACCGTGCGCGCCGCGCGATCGATGGCCAGTGCGGCATCGCCGAGATGGAGAGTGATGCCCGATTCCGTGTACCAGGCTTCGGCGCGATGCAGTTGTGGTATTTCTTCCGGGCTCTTCAGGAAGGTCTTCGAAAGCGGTGGGCGGTGATAGGGGATTGCGGCCTCCTCGCAGACCAGATGCACCCGCGCACCCTGCCCTGCTTCCACCAGGCCGGCACAAAGCTGCGCAGCCGCGTGACCACCGCCGATGATGACAATGTTCGAATTCATGGATGATTTTCTGTTGCTGTCGGCGATCCGCACAATGATCGGATCAAACTCGACACTTTAGCCTCGCCACCAAGCCAACCCTGATGAAACGCATCGACATCGCTCGGACCGGGGCATGAACCCGCGCATCGTGCCCATCCCTTCCTCCGTCCCAGGCGTCGATGCGCTCTGGCCTTTGTGCGTCGACATCGTGGCGCATCGTCGTGGTCACACAAAGCACTGGGACGTCGGCGCGCCGCTGGCTTGGGATGCATCGAGAGGCTTTACCTTGCGCGGCATGTGGCACGACGATGCAATCGAATTGTTCGAGTTGCTGAAGCCGATACTCGATCAGCCACGCGAAGGCGCGCCCTGGGTGATCGGCCAGTTGGGCCAAAGCCTCGACGGATACGTCGCCACGCACAACGGGGACTCCCACTGCGTGAACGGACCGGAAGTGCTGACGCATCTTCACAGGCTTCGTGCCCTGTGCGACGCTGTCATCGTCGGTGCCGGCACGGCAGCCATCGACAACCCGCAACTCACGACGCGCCTCGTGGCCGGCGAGCACCCGGTGCGCGTCCTGCTTGATCCGACATTGCGCCTTTCGCCCACGCTGCGGGCCCTCACGGACGACCAGGCACCTACCCTGCTCGCTTGCGATGCCCGCCGCGCCGACGAGGCCAAGAGACGCGTGGGCGCCGACCATGTGCTCGGTGTGGACGACCTCGTGGATGCCTCGGGCGCGCTGAACCTGAGCGCGCTGCTGCGTGCGCTCGCGATGCGAGGACTTCAAACGTTGTTCGTCGAAGGGGGTGGCGTCACGGTATCGCGCTTCATTGCGCAGGGGTGCATGGACCGGCTTCATCTGAGCGTTGCGCCCGTCCTGATTGGTACCGGTCGGCCCGGACTCAGGCTTCCGCCCAACGCCGTGATGCGCGATTGCCCGCGACCACCGGGTCGGGTATTTCGCATGGGTGAGGATGTGCTTTGGGATCTGGATTTGCGGGCTGATCCGACATAGAGCCAGCTTCGATTCAAGACATTTGAATTTGATTTCGCCAAGTTCCAGAGGAACAATTGGCCAAGCGTGGGAACAATTCAATTCGCTTGTCGAGATGCGTCTGCGGAATTTCCCATTCCGCAGACGCTCACGATAGCGCGCATTGATTACCGAGCTGCGCGGCTCTCAATGCAATTCAATAGGTTTGACGCTGCGGATGCATGACTTTTGAATTTCTCCCGAGATCCGCAGCCCTATTGATGCCTTGCTGTGACAGCGAAAAGGATTTTACGAGTCGCCCAGCGCCCATCGGCGAACTCGCCATGGAAATCAGATCATTCTCAGGGACCATAGGAATTCGTCCCGATTAATAAGTCGAGAGTGACCAATTGGATTGAAATAACTCGCTCACAAAGGCACCGCAAGAAGCTCGCGGTGCCCCACGCTCAAACAACTCTGGCCCGTCGATCCAAGCCGCTGTCTTCTCCATTCGCTCACCAGCATGTCGGCCAACGGCGCCTGTTCGAGCGCCGCACTGGCCATGCCATCGACCATTGCGGTGAACATCGCCGCGGCCTTCGCGCTGTCGCTTCCGTCGATGTGCCAGTCGCTTGCGGTCTGGATGACATCGAAACCCGCTGCGGCGAAGCGCTCGGCGGCGAATTGCACGGCGTCAATGCCCATTGCCGGGCCAAAGCCCTTGTCTCTGTGCTGATGCGACGCGAATAGCTGATGGATTTCTTCGTCTCCCGGAACAGGCGGCACCCACGCCATGCGGCCATCGACACTGAGGGCAAACAGCGCCGCCGCGCTGACGGACTGCACATGTCCAATCAGCGCATCGAGCCATCCCATCGATACGAGATCGAGAAGCGCTGACGCGGTAACAAGCCGGGCGTCCGCAAAAGGGACCGTGTCGAGTGCCAGCGCGAGGTCGATGCGCAGCAGTTGAATCTCCGCCGACCAATCCGGCCCATCGATGCGAAGGCCGCTTTCGCCCGGCCGGAGCCAGAAACCAAGCTTTTGCGCCCAGGCAGCCAACACGGCAGGCAATGCATCCAGCAACAGCGGATCGTGGTCAACGAGCAGCCAGCGCTGGGGCCCCCGCAAGCGCGGAGCCAGTTCGCGGAGGTTGGCCCCGGTGCCGCAAGCCAGGTCGATCACGGTGAGCGTCGAATCGTCGCCGCGCAGACGGCTTGCGAGTGCAGGCAGGTCAAGCGATGGCGCCGCGGCCGCACGCGCCGCCTGATCAAAGGGTTCGCGCAGCGCGAGCCAATCGGCGCCGAAGCCCGTCATGCAGAGCCCATCCCCTGGAAGCGCGCGAGCGCCGATGCAAATCGAGCGGCGCTGTCCGACCAGGTCGGCAGCAAGCGGCCGGCCGCGCGCGCACCGACAGCCAATTGACTGCGCCAGACGGAGTCATCCATCAAGCGCCGCAAGGCTTCGCGCAATGCCACGCCATCGCCGGGCGGAACCAGCACGCCCGCTTCGGCGGGCACGGTATCCGGGATGGCGCCGGCTCGCGTGCTGATCACCGGCAGACCATGCGCAAGCGCAACCGCCAAGGCCATGCCGTAGCCCTCGTGAAACGACGGCAGAACAAACGCGTCCGCCGATGCATAGAGCGCCCTCAAGGCGTCTTCGTCCTGCTCGCCATGGAGGACGACGCGCTCGCGCATGCCGTGGCGTTCGATGGAGGCCGAGAGTGTTGCCGTGCACGCCGGGTCCATCGCAAGGCTGCCGGCGCAATGCAGGGTCCAGCTTCGATCCAGCAATCCAGCGAGGGCTTCGACCAACAAACTGTGGCCCTTGCGCGGCGTGACCGTCGCGACGCAAAGGAGGTTCAAGACTTCGGAACCCGATCCCGTAGCCGGCAATGCCCGCTCGGTCCCCGGTTCGATCACTGCGATGCGCGAGGTCGCGACGCCGTAGGCAGCCAGCGCACGTGCGGTGGACGGGCTTGTCACGATCACGCCGCGCGTCATCGAGAGGGCCTGGTGCTCGCTCTCTAACAGGGTACGCCGCATGTCATCCGCAAGCCCTGTCTCCAACGACAGCGGGTGATGCACCAGCGCGATCCATCGAATGCGCCGTGCATGTTCGGCCGCCAATTCGGGCATGGCGCCGAATGCCAGCCCGTCCACCACGGCCAATGTGCCGTCCGGCAACCCCTCGACCACTCGCCGCGCCGATGCGCGCGCCGCCGCATCAGGCACGGGCCATCCGTCGCCCAGCGAGAGGACATCGACATGCCACCGCTCGGCACGCAGCCCGTCGATGATGCGGCGGTCATAGGTGTAGCCGCCCGTGCGCGTACCCAGGTCGCCCGGCACGAGAAAGCTGCAATGCGCTGTCAACTCGCGCGCGCCGGCAGTGCGCCCTCGTAGGCCGCCCAGGCCACGTGCGATTCGTGGAGCTTCACGCGCAGCGACGACAACCCGCTCGCGTGAGGCCCGAGTTCGCCGTCCCCGATGCGCGCGGCAACGCGGTCGAAGATCACCCGCGCCATGAATTCGGTGGTGGTGTTCCGTCCCTCGAATGCAGGATCGTCGTCGAGATTGCGCAGATTGAGTTCGCCCAGCACGGTACGCAGCACCTCCGTCGCCAGGGCGATGTCGACCACCACGCCGTCGGCATCCAGTTCCGCGCGGCGCAATTCGACGTCGACGACGTAGGTCGCGCCATGCAGGCGCTGCGCTGGGCCGAACACATCGCCGCGAAAGCTGTGGGCGATCATGAAGTGATCACGGACGTTGACGCTGTACATGCGGGCCCTTCCGAAGTGGTGTGAAATTTCAGGCGTAGTCGATACGCTGGCACAGGGTGTCCGGCGAACCTGCCGACAAGCGCGTCAGCACGGCAGGCAGCTCGTCGAACGCAGCGGTGTCGGTGATCAGTGCATCCAATGCAGGATCGCGCAGCAGCGACAGCGCAAGGCCGAGCCGGCGCCCGCGGCTCCATCGCGCGCGCTGGGCCGCCGCCACGTGGCCCACTTGCGAACTCTTGAGGATCAGTCGCCGCGAATGAAAGGCTTCGCCGAGCGGAAGCGTCACTTCGCGCCGCCCGTACCAGCTCAGTTCGATCACCGTCGCCTCGAAGGCCGCCAGCCGCAACGCGGTGACCAGGCCTTGCGCACGACCGCTCGCATGCACGACGAGGTCGGCGTCGGTGCTCGCGTCCTGCGGGCTCGCAAAGGTGACGCCCAGCGCTTCGGCGATCGAGCGGCGCGATGGCAGAGTGTCGATCAGTTCGACCACACAGCCGGGCATGCGGCCGGCGAGCCAGGCGACGAGCAGGCCGACGACACCGCCGCCCACGATGGCGATCCGGTCACCGACGCGCGGCGCAGCGTCCCACAGCGCGTTGACGGCAGTTTCCAGGCAGGCTGCGAGCACCGCGCGCTCGGGAGGCACGTCATTCGGCAAAGGGTGCACGGCATCGGCCGGCACGATGTAGTGAGTCTGATGCGGATGGAGGCAGAAGACGTGACGACCCCGCAGCGCGTCCGGCCCATCCTCCACGATGCCGACGCTGGCGTAGCCGTACTTGACCGGGGCGGGAAAGTCGCCTTCCTGGAAAGGAGCGCGCATCCGGTCGAACTCGGACTCCGGCACCTCGCCGCGAAACACCAGCATCTCTGTGCCGCGACTGATGCCGCTGTGCAGTGAGCGAACCCGCACTTCACCGGGGGCCGGCAAACCGCATGCCGCGTCTCGGATCGCGGCGCGACCTGGAGACTCGATCCAACAGGCCCGAGCCTCAGCGGAATCCACGCGTGACGGATGTGCTGGCATGGGGGCGATCTTAAGACGATGGCTTCGCTGCCCGCGGCAGGCATCGACGAACCGGAGATCGAGTGAAAGTCAGTGTTTCTCCGAAGTCGTTTTCTTCGCTTGCGCCCGCGAATCTCTGATAGCCTGCACAGTCATGCGCGCCCTCGCCTTTCTCGCCAACATCGCAGTCATTGCCGTCGCGTACTACTTCGGTTCGTGGACGGGATTGCTCATCGCATTGGCGGTGTGCGTCGCGCTGGTCGCCGCATTTCTGGTGTTCTCCACCGACAAGACCGAAGCCGGGGAATCGCGAAAGATGCGAAAGGCGATGGGCCGGAACACCACTTTCCTGGCCGGCCTGTTCGAACACAGCAAGCACTGACGCCGGCTACGCCACCGCCGCCTTCGCCACCGCGACAGCCGCTTCGCGCGGCAACGCCACCGCATTCTTGACCGCCAGGATCTCCGCCATCACGCTGACCGCGATCTCCGGCGGCGTCTTGCTGCCGATGTAGATGCCGATTGGCCCGCGCAGCCGCGCCAGCGAGGCCGGGGTCTGGTCGAAGTGCTCGATCATCCGATCTCGCCGTGCTTCGGCATTGCGGCGCGAGCCGATCGCGCCAACGTAGAAGGCTTCGCTCTGCAGTGCCTCGAGCAGGGCCAGATCGTCCAGCTTGGGATCGTGCGTGAGCGCGACGACGCAGGTGCGGCGATCGGGCTTGAAGGCGGTCACTGCATCGTCAGGCATCTCTGTGGTGATCGTCACGCCCGGCAAGGTCCAGCCGGTGCGGTACTCGGTGCGCGGATCGCACAGCGTCACCGCGAAGCCGCTGAACTTCGCCATCGTGGCGAGGTATTCGGCAAGCTGGCCGGCGCCGATCAGCAGCATCCGGTATTCGGGGCCGAACGTATTGACCAGTTCGGTGTCGCTCACCGAGAGCTCGGCCGGCGACGCTGCTTCGGCCAGCTTGACGGAGCCATCGGCCAGCGACACGGTGCGCTGCATCAGGCGCCCTTGCTCCAGCGCGGCCACAAGCGTTTCGAGCGAATCCGGATCCGGGTCGTATTCGAGCAGCAGTTCGAGCGTGCCGCCACAAGGCAGGCCGAAGCGATGCGCTTCGTCGGCGGTAATGCCGTACTTGACGAGCGAAGGCGCGCCGGTAGGCATGACGCCGTCGCCGTGTGCGCGGCTGTAGCGCGCGATCAGGTCGTCTTCGATGCAGCCGCCCGATACCGAGCCGACGACGGCGCCGTCTTCGGCCAGCGCCATGATCGATCCGACGGGGCGCGGCGATGAGCCCCAGGTGCGGACCACGGTCGAAAGCATCGCGCGGCGGCCGGCGAGTCGCCAGTCGCGCAGCGTGCGCAGCACCATGACATCGAGGTTTTCCATGGTCGTGTCTCGCTTTTCGGATCGCGTCAGTCGGCCGGTTTTTCTTCGGGTTCGTCAGCGTCCTTCTCGGACTTCTTGCCGAAGCCGAGCTTCTGCATGAACCCGGCCATTGCGCCCTTCTTTTCTTCTGCCGGGGGTGCGTCCGCCGCCGGAACTTCGGCGGGCGGCGGCCCGTAACGGCTCTGCATCTCGGCCTCGAAGCGCTTGAAGAAATCGTCGGCGGTCGACTTGGCGGCACCGTCGATCAGGCGCTGACCCAACTGCGCGATCTTGCCGCCCACCTGCGCCTGCACCGTGTAGTCGAGCTCGCAGCCTTCGCCGTTGTCGGCCACCGGCTTGAGCGAGACACTGGACGACCCCTTGGCGAAGCCGGCCACGCCGCCCTGGCCCTCGAATGAGAGCTTGTAGCTGTCGGGCGCCATGATGTCCGCCAGCGTGACCTTGCCGTTGAACTTGGCCGACACCGGGCCGACCTTGACGGCCAGCCCCACGGCGTACTGGTTGTCGCCGGTCAGTTCGAACTTGTCGCAGCCGGGGATGCATTTCTTCAGCGTCTCGGGATCGTTGAGCGCTTCCCAGGCTTGCTGTTGCGTGATGCCGAGCTTGCGGTTGCCGAGCATTTCCATGGTGGTTCTTCCTTAGGGTGTGGGGCGGTGGTCGCGACGACTATCGGCCGGACCGCATCAAGGCGGCGAGGCTCGCGGCCAGTTGTTCAAGTGCACTGAGATTGTGGACCGCGAGCATCGCGTCCGCATGGCGGTGCAACATGGCCGCACCGCGCGCAAGGGGAGCGTAGCCCTCGTAGCGCATCAGCGGGTTCAACCACAGCACGCGTCGCGAATGGCGCTTGAGCCACAGCAGTTCGCTCTCCAGGGTTTCGGGCTCACCGGTGTCAAGGCCGTCGCTGATCACCAGGACCAGCGTGCGGCGACCGGTCAGTCGGCGCGCGTGACGGCGCCGCAGTTCGCCAAGTGATTCGCCCAGGCGCGTGCCACCGGCGAAGTCGTCGATGGCCTCGCTCGCCGCGGCCAGCATCGAATCGGTGTCGGCGATGCGGAAGGCCGGGGTCAGATCGGTCAGGTGGGTGCCGAACGCGAAGACGTCGCGCCGACCCGAGCGCCGAGTCGCCGCGTGAAGGAAGGCAAGGAGCAGCCTGGCGTAGCGTTCCATCGAGCCCGACACGTCGACCAGCACCAGCAGCGGCAACGGCTGCTTGCGCCGCGCCCATCGCGGCAGCCGAAGAATCTCTCCGCCGGTGCGCGCCGCCTGATGCAGCACGCCGGGCCAATGCATGCGCGAATGAGCGCCGGCGTCGCCGGTCACCCGCAGCCGACGAGCGGGCAGCGTCGGGATCGGCAGCGCGATGTCGCGCGCGAGGCGCTCGACGAGCCGGTATTCCGCAGCCCCCAGCGCATTGAAGTCGGCATGGTGGACGCGCACCCGGTCGCTTGCGGTCATGGCGGCGTCGAAGTCGACCTCGCGATCGTTCTGCGCGGGACGTGCCGAATCGCGAGGCGCTGCGAGCGCCTCGCGAACGCGCGGTCGACGCTTGGAAGGCTCGGCCTTGCCCTCCGCACTCGGCAGCATCTGCGCCAGCAGCTTGTTGGCCAGTTCAGGATCGCGGAACCAGGCGTCGAACAGTTCGCGGAACACCAGGCGGTCTTCTTCGCGGCTGATCATCACGGATTCCATCGCGGCAGCGAGATCAAGCCGGTTCTCCACGCCCACCAGCGTGGCCGCTTCGGCGGCGAGCGCAATGCGCATGGAATCGGTGCGCACGCCGGCACGACGCAATGCACGGCCGAAGCCCAGCATGTTGCCCGCCAGCTTGCCCCGACGCGCGTCGCCAAGCTGGTGAACCGTGCCGTCGCTCAAGGTGCCTCCTCCTCCTGGGGCTTGAGAAGATCCGATGCAAGCTCATGCGTCAGCGCGGCCACATCGTCGCGCTGCTTGAAGAGGATGCCGGCGGTGTCGACCACGATCTCGGGATCGAGCTCGATGGTGTCGAGCGCAACCAGCGCCTTGGCCCATTCCACGCTTTCGGCGATGCCCGGGCCCCGCTGGAAGGCGCTTGCGAACGGCGCGCTGCGCAGGCGGGCCACAAAGGCAGCCACCTGCTCGGAGAGCAACGCACCGGCTTGCGGCACCTGCGCCCGCACAATGGCCAGCTCGCGTTCCCGCTCGGGATAGTCGAGCCAATGATAGAGACAGCGCCGCTTGACCGCGTCGTTGAGCTCGCGCGTGCGGTTACTGGTCAGGATCGTGACCGGTGATACCAGGGCGCGCACGGTCCCCAGTTCGGGAATGCTGACCTGGTATTCGCCAAGGTATTCGAGCAGGAAGGCCTCGAAGGGCTCATCCGCACGATCGACCTCGTCGACCAGCAGGACCGCGCCGGGTGCCGGTGCCTGCAGCGCCTGCAGCAGTGGCCGGCGGATCAGGTAACGCGGCTGGTAAACCTCGGACTCGACATCGGTCGAAATGCCCTGCGCCTCGGCCGCGCGCATGTGCAGCAACTGCGCTGCGTAGTTCCATTCATAGAGCGCCTCGCGCTGCTCGAGACCGTCGTAGCACTGCAGGCGCAGCAGTTCGCGCTGCAGCGCCGTCGACAGGGCCTTGGCCAACTCGGTCTTGCCGACACCGGGCTCGCCTTCCAGCAGCAGCGGCCGCTGGAGCCGCAGCGCCAGGAACACCGCCGTCGCGAGCCGCCGGTCCGCGTAATAGCCGGCGCCCTGGAGCGCCTGCACGACCGCGTCGATGGTGGGGAACGGTGAGGTCGTCGCAGGCGTGATGTCGGTCATCGCGAAAGCTTATCCGAGCGCCTTCGCGACCGCCCGCTGCGTGAGAACGCCAATGAGGTTCGCACGGTAGGCCGCCGAGGCGTGCAGATCGCTGTTGAGATCGCTCGCGTCGATCTTCACGCCGGCCGCCGCTTCGGGCGTGAAGCTCTTCGTCAGCGCCTGTTCGAGCCCCGTGTGGCGGAACACGCCATTGCCCGCGCCGGTGACGGCCACGCGCACGCCGTCGTCAAACTGCGCGACGAAGACGCCGACGAGCGGGAAGTTCGATGCCTTCTGGCGCAGCTTTTCATAGGCCGCCCGCTTCGGGATCGGGAAGCGGATCGCCTTGATCAGTTCGCCGTCCGTCAACGCGGTGGTGAAGAGGCCCTGGAAGAAGTCGTCCGCGGCGATCTCGCGCTGCGTGGTGACAACAGTTGCGCCCGCGGCCAGCACCGCGCTCGGATAGCAGGCTGCCGGGTCGTTGTTGGCGACCGAACCGCCGATGGTGCCCATCGCGCGCACTTGTCGGTCGCCGATGTGCGCCGCCAGCCACGCCAGCGCCGGGAAGGCGGCCTGGATGTCGGCGTTGTTGGCCACGTCCAGATGACGCGACATCGCGCCGATCACGAAGGCGTTGCCCGCCTTGCTGATGCCGGTGAGCTCCTTGATGCCGCTGAGGTCGGCGAGCTGCTCGGGGGCGGACAGGCGCAGCTTCATCGAGGCGAGCAGCGTCTGCCCGCCGGCCAGCGGCGTGGCGCCCGCGGCGGCGAGCTTGACGGCATCCGCCAGGGTGGTGGGGCGTTCGAGGGTGAAGGCGTACATGGTGTTTTTCCTTCTGTGTTCAGGGGGCCGGACGACCTTGGGTACTGGCGGCCAGCGAGGGCTGCTGCGCGGGGCTCACGCTTCCCTTCTGCATCGCTTCCCAGACCCGGTGCGGCGACGCCGGCATGTCGAAGTCCTTGACGCCGAGCGGCGCCAGCGCGTCGAGCACGGCGTTGATCACCGCCGGTGGTGAGCCGATCGCACCGGCCTCGCCGCAGCCCTTGGTGCCCAATGGGTTGTGCGTGCAGGGCGTGCTCACCGTGTCGAGCTTGAACATCGGGAAGTCGTCCGCGCGCGGCATCGCGTAGTCCATGAAGCTGCCGGTGAGCAACTGGCCGCTTTCGTTGTCGTAGACGCAGTTTTCCATCAGCGCCTGGCCGATGCCCTGCACCAGTCCGCCCAGCACCTGCCCTTCGACGATCATCGGATTGATGATGGTGCCGAAGTCGTCGACAGCGCTGAAGCGGTCGATCTTGACCTCGCCGGTCTGCTTGTCGATCTCGACCTCGCAGATGTAGGTGCCGCCCGGGAAAGTGAAGTTGGTCGGGTCGTAGAACGCGGTCTCGTTCAGGCCCGGTTCGAGCTTGTCCAGCGGATAGTTGTGCGGCACGTAGGCCGTCAATGCCACCTGCCCGAACGGGATCTTCTTGTCGGTGCCCTTGACGGTGAACTCGCCGTTGGCGAACTCGATGTCGGCATCGCTCGCTTCCATCAGGTGGGCCGCGATCTTCTTGGCCTTGGTCTCGATCTTGTCGAGCGCCTTCATGATCGCGGCGCCGCCGACGGAGATCGAGCGCGAGCCGTAGGTGCCCATGCCGAAGGGCACGCGACCGGTATCGCCATGCACCACGTCGACCGCCTCGACGGCGATGCCCAGCCTCGCCGCGACGACCTGAGCGAAGGTGGTCTCATGACCCTGCCCATGGCTGTGCGAACCGGTGAAGACCGTCACGCTGCCGGTGGGATGCACGCGGATCTCGCCGCACTCGAACAGCCCCGCGCGCGCGCCGAGCGCACCCGCGATGTTCGACGGTGCAATGCCGCAGGCCTCGATGTAGCTGGAGTAGCCGATGCCGCGCAGCTTGCCCTTCGCCTCGCTGGCGGACTTGCGCTGCGCGTAACCGGCGACATCGGCCAGCGTCTTCGCCTTGTCCATGCAGGCATGGAAATCGCCCGTGTCGTACTGCAGCGCCACCGGCGTCTGGTACGGGAAGGTGGTGATGAAGTTGCGTTTGCGAATCTCGTCCTGGCCCTGGTTCATTTCCCACGCGCAGCGCGACACCAGACGTTCGAGCAGGTACGTGGCTTCGGGGCGGCCCGCTCCGCGGTAGGCATCGACCGGCGCGGTGTTGGTGAACCACGCATCGACTTCCACGTAGATCTGAGGCGTCGTGTATTGGCCCGCGAGCAGGGTCGCGTAGAGGATGGTCGGCACCGCCGTCGAGAAGGTCGACAGGTAGGCGCCGAGGTTGGCATCGGTATGCACGCGCAGGGCGAGGAACTTGCCTTGCGCATCCATCGCCATCTCTGCGTGGCTGACGTGATCGCGGCCGTGCGCATCGGACAGGAAGCACTCGGATCGCTCGCCGGTCCACTTGATGCTGCGATTGAGCTGCTTCGCGGCCCAGGTGAGGCACACGTCCTCGGCGTAGAGATAGATCTTGGAGCCGAAGCCGCCGCCCACGTCGGGTGCGATCACGCGCACCTTGTGCTCGGGCAGGCCGAGCACGAAGGCCGTCATCAGCAGCCGCTCGACGTGCGGATTCTGGTTGGCGACGTAGAGCGTGTATTCGTCGTTCCCGCGGCTGTAGCTGCCGATGGCGACGCGCGGCTCGATGGGATTGGGCACCAGCCGGTTGTTGACGAGGTCGAGCTTGGTGACGTGCGCCGCGGTGGCAAACGCTGCGTCGACCCCCGCCTTGTCGCCGATCGCCCACTTGTAGCACTGGTTGTCGGGCGCCTGTTCGTGAATGGTCACGCCGCTCTGCTTCTTCGCGGCATCTGCCACGCTGACGAGCGCGGGCAGCTCCTCGTAGTCGACCACGATGGCCTCGGCGGCGTTCTTCGCCTGCTCGACCGTCTCGGCCACCACCATCGCGACGTGGTCGCCGACGTAGCGCACCTTGCCGATCGCGAGGATCGGATGCGGCGGCTCCTTCATCGGCGTGCCGTCGGGGTTGTTGATGAGCCAGCCGCAGGGCAGGCCGCCCATCTTGCCGTCGATGTCCTTGCCGCTGAAGATGCCGACGACGCCGGGCATCTTCGACGCCGCCGCGGTGTCGATGGACTTGATCTTCGCGTGCGCGTGCGGCGAACGCAGGAACACGGCGTGGGCCTGGTTTGCCATCGTCACGTCGTCGGTGTATTGGCCCGCGCCGGTAAGGAAGCGATAGTCTTCCTTGCGCCGCAGTGCCTCACCGATGTGCGGCAGGCTGGAGAAGTCGGATGCACCCATGTCGTTCTCCTCAGGCCGTGGCGGTTGCTTTGGCGGGCGCGGCGGCCATCGCCTCGCCGCCCATCTGGACCGCCTTGACGATGTTCTGGTAGCCGGTGCAACGGCAGAGATTGCCGTCGAGCAGCTCGCGGATCTCCGTCTCGCTCGACTTGGGATGGTGCGTGCACAGGTCGATGGCGCTCATCACCATGCCCGGCGTACAGAAGCCGCATTGCAGCCCGTGGCATTCCTTGAAGGCTGCCTGCATCGGATGCATCGTGCCGTCGGGTTGGGCGATGCCCTCGATGGTCGTGATCTCGGCACCGGCCACCTGCGCGACCAGCACGTTGCATGACTTGACCGCGCGCCCGTTGACATGGACCGTGCACGCGCCGCACTGCGCGGTGTCGCAACCGACGTGCGTGCCGGTCAGATGAAGGTGCTCGCGGATCGCCTGGACGAGGAAGGTATTGGGGGGTGCGTCGACCGTGACCTCGCGGCCGTTGACCGTGAATGGAACCTGCATTTGGCTGTCTCCGTTGGAAGGTGATGGCTGTTTTCGGCCATCGAATCTTGGACGCCCGACATGACCGTCACCCTAGGCAAAACCCTAGGCGCTTGCAGGTTCTCCTTGAAATTCTCAAAATGAAACAGCTCGCCCTTTGGCGAAGCCCGAACAAGAGCCGATTCAGGCCCGACCCACACGATGACCGTCCAAGCCGCTTCGCCCGCGCCAGAGCGTTCCCTTTCCATCGCCCAGGCGCGACGCGAGTGGATCGATGGCGAGCCCGTTTCCGATCAGCAACCCGCACGCATCGAGCCGTGGCTGGCGCGTTCGTGGCAACGCTGCCTGGACGCCGGACACCAACCCCGGGAGCGCGTCAGTTTCGACCCGGTCTCGGCGCCCAGCGCGCGGCACGTGGCCGAGCGCAACCGCGCGCTGGTTGCCGCGGCGCGGCCCGTGCTGGACCGCCTGTCGCGCGCCATCGCGGACACGCGCTACTTCGCGATCCTCACCGATGCCGACGGCATCGTGGTCGACGTCGGCAACCTGCCCGGCGGCAGTGACGCAGCAGCCCTCCATGTCCGCAACATCGCGCGCGTCGGCGTCGACCTGTCGGAACGCGCAGTCGGCACCACGGCGATCGGCGCCGCGCTGGCGGAACGCGAGACTGTCTGGCTGCATCGCGGCGAACACTTCTTCGAAGACACCAGCATCTACACCTGCGCGGGGGCGCCGCTGTTCGGACCCCAGGGCGAATGCATCGGCATGCTGGACCTGACCGGCGTCCAGGTGGTCGAGCGCCCCGAACTCCGGCATCTGGCGGCGCTTTCCGCGCGCAGCATCGAGAACGCGCTGCTGCAGCGCCAGCCCTGCGAGTTGCTGCTGCACATCGGCTGGCCGGGTTGCGCGCCGGGCGCCGACACCGAGGGCCTCTTGTGCATCGATGCCGACGGCAATGTGACCGGCGCCAACGCCGCTGCGCGCCACATGCTGCATCAGCCGCTGTCGTCCGGCCCGGTCATGAACTGCAACGACCTCTTCGCGCTGCCGCCGCAGATGCTTTTCGATGCGGCGCGGCGCGGCGACGCCATGCTCGAAGTGCCGCTCTGGTCCGGATTGCGCGTGCAGGCCCGGGCACAGTTGACCGGCGCAACCACGGTGCACGCCGTCACGGGGTCGAGTCGCCCCCGGTTGCGTGATGTGGAAACGGCGCTGATCCGCAAGGCGGTTGACGAAGCACGCGGCAATGTCGCGGAAGCGGCCCGCGCACTCGGCATCAGTCGCGCGACCGTATACCGCAAGCTGCCGCGCAGCCGCCGCGCAGGCTGAATAGCCGAGAAGGCGCGTGCACGCCACGCCACTGGCGGCGTTCGTGCCGTTTGCCACACACCGCGCGTCTTCCCGCGTCTTCAGACCGCCCGGATAGTGACGACTTTACATTTAGTTGCTATTGTCAGCAGTTGTTAAAACAATTGCACGCCAACCCGGCGGCATGACTGGGACGTTGACCATGAGCGCATCCGAGGGCCGTACCTTTTCCTTGTCGCGAAAACCGACGAGACGCCAAGTCCTTGGCCGCCTGACCGGCGCCGCGGTTGCCGCCAGCCTGGGCCTGCCCGCACTCGCACAAGCCAAAGCCATACGGATCGGCGCGACTTTCGACAACAGCAGTGTCGAAAAGGCCAACGGCACGGGGCTGTTCCTCGGCTCGAGCGCTTATTTCAACGGGATCAACCGGGCGGGCGGCATCAACGGCACGAAGGTCGAACTGCTCATGGCCGACGACCAGTTCAAACCCGAGAACGCCAAGGCCAACGCCCTCGCCTTCGCTGCCGACAGTTCGGTGCTTGCCATGGTGCATCCGCTGGGCACGCGCCAGACGGCGGAGGTGAGCGACGCCGTTCCCGGCATGGCAGTCGTCGGTCCCAATACGGGCACCGTGTCGCTGCGCAAGAAAGCGGCGCCGAACACCTTCTGGGTGCGCGCCAACTACGACCAGGAGATCGACAAGCTCGTCGCCACGGCGGCCGTGCTCGGCCAGTCGCGCATCGGCCTTGTGTATTCGAACGATCCGCTGGGCCAATCTCTGCTGGCGGGTTTCAAGTCAGCCTTGGCCAAAGCCAAGATTGAACCGGCCGTGATCGCCAGTACGCCGAGCACGACCAGCATGGAAGTCGAGCCCGCAGCCAAACAGATCGCCGAAGCGTCGCCGCAAATCGTCATCATCGGCCTGGCGGGCACTGCGCCCGCCTTTGTGCGCGCATTGCGTGCCGCCGGCGGCAAGAGCAGCGCCTATGGCCTGTCGATCACGGCGGGCTCCTTGGGCGCGATGGGCGACCTCGCGCACGGACTGGGTTTCGCGATGGTGGTGCCCTCTCCCTTTGCGACCAAGTTCGAGATCGTCCGCCGCTATCAGGCCGACATGCTGGCCAACGGCTCCAAGGAGTTTTCGCTGCCGAGCCTCGAGGGCTACATGGACGCCGCCGTGCTGGCCGAAGGCCTTCGCCGAGCGGGCCCGTCGCCGACGCGCGCTGCGGTGATCTCGGGACTGGAGCACATCGAGGGTTACGACCTCGGCGGCGTGAAGATCAACTTCGGCCGAAGCAACCGCGAAGGCAGCCAATTCGTCGATGTGGCCGTGATCAGCGCCAACGGAAGGCTGTTGAGCTAACCCCTATGTTGAGCTAACCCCCAGGTTGGCTCACTTCGTGTAGCCGCCCACCCCCTTGCAGGGGGCAACACCGGCGGCCCGGCGGAGCCGGTTCCGCGGTGTTTCACGAACGGGCGCCGCTTCACCAGCGGAAATACGGGTGCTCAAGCAGAATCATGCGAATGAACCCAAGCTACGCGACCGTCGCACCTTCACGCGCTGAAGTCGACGCACTCCCTGGCCTCACGTTGGTCGAATTCGGCACCGACTGGTGCGGCTTCTGCAAGGCGGCGCAGCCCCTTATTTCCGAAGCCTTGTCCGGCGCGCCGCCCACGCGCCATCTCAAGATCGAGGACGGCAGCGGACGGCCCCTTGGCCGTTCGTTCCGCGTCAAGTTGTGGCCCACGCTGATCTTCGTGCGCGAAGGCAAGGAAGTCGCCCGCCTGGTGCGCCCCGAAAGCGCCGCGGCGATCCGGCGCGAACTCGAACAGGCGGCGGCCGGCACCAGTCTCTAGCCGCTCAAGCGGCTGCCGGCACCTTGTCCAGGAAGCCGGTGACCGTCTGCAGCTTGCCCGCTTCGAGCTGCACGAAGTCCGTGCCTTCGATCAGATCCGCCGCGCCGTTCGGCCCGAGCGTCCACGAAAAGCGCAGGTGATCGCCGTGCCCGTCCGCGCGGCCCTTGAGCGCGAAACGAAAGCCCGGGTAGTGTTGATGCACCACGTCGACCAAGGCGCTGATCTGCGCGCGGCCACTGCCTTGCGCGATCGGATCGATGTAGCGTGCATCGTCAGTCCAATGCGTCTCGAGCAACTTCAGCCGGCGCGATTCGTCGGTTTCATTCCACACGGCGATGTAGTTCTCGGCCACATGCTGGGCGTCGGGAGTGGCGGTGTTCATGGCGATTCCTTTCTGTGTTCAACACCCGCAACAGCGCGGGGTGAAGGAATGGTCGCCGCGACGGCGCAGCCGGTCGATGACCTGGGAGGTCATGTGCGAAGGCGCGCACTTCGATGTTCGGCCGAGCAGATTTCCATGTGGCGGACGAAATGCGCCAATGGAGGGACTTCGGCATCCGCGGACTTGGCAGCGTCGTCCCAGCGCCGCAGGCGCACCGCGTCGCCTGAATACGGCAGCGCCTCGAAGGCTTGCGCCTGTACGTCATCGAAGATGCCGCCCTGAAGCACCAGGCTGCGCTGCGAATCGGCTGAGAGCGACGCGTGATAGCCCTCGACCCTCGCACACAGGAAGCGCTTGGCGTCCACGTGCAGCCGGATCGGCTCCAGCGTTGCCGGACTGAAAAGCGCGCGAAGAAAAGGCAAGCAACGAAACTGATGCAGATCGTCCAGCCCCTGCCGGGTCGGCGTGCCGCCGAAGTCGTGCAATAGATGCCCCAGGTCATGAAGCAGCGCCCCGGTGATCAAGGCGCTATCCGAACCGGCCTGCTCGGCCAGATGGGCGGACTGCAAGGCATGCTGCAGTTGCGTCACCGGCTCGCCGTCGTACTGGGCATGGCCCTTGGATTCGAACAGGCCGACGATGTCGGGAATGCTGAGGCTCATGCGCCTCTTTGTACCTGGTTTCGGTAACAGCGCCGTGTCAGGCGGGCACGCCGGCAGGTTGCGCAATGCGGCCACCGCGCGTGTTGGGCGCGAGGTAGCGATCGACCGACAGCCCGTCGGTGCGAATGTCCGGACGACGGCCCATCACCTGGTCGGCCACGACCTTGCCGGAGCCGCAGGCCATGGTCCAGCCCAGCGTGCCGTGGCCGGTGTTGAGGAACAGGTTGCCGTAGGGCGTGCCGCCGATGATCGGCGTGCTGTCGGGCGTCATCGGCCGGAGGCCGGTCCAGAAGGTGGCGCGCGGCAGGTCGCCGCAAGGAAAGAGATCGGTGATCACGCGCTCCAGCGTCTCGCGCCGATGCGGATTCAGCCGCAGATCGAAGCCGCCCAGCTCTGCCATCCCGCCAACACGGATGCGATCGTCGAAGCGCGTGACCGCGACCTTGTAGGTCTCGTCGAGCACGGTGGACTGCGGCGCCAGCGACGGATCGACCAGCGGCACGGTCAGCGAATAGCCCTTGACCGGGTACACCGGGATGTCGAGTCCGAGCGGTGCGATGAAGTCACGCGAATAGCTGCCGAAGGCGAGCACGTAGCGGTCGGCCGTCAGGACCTCGGGCCTGGACCCTCCCAGGCGCACGCCGGTGATGCGTCCACCTTCGGTGATGAGCCCTTCGACGGCTTGGTCGAAGCGGAAATTCACACCCAGGCCCCGCGCGACGTCGGCCAGTCCTTGGGTGAAGAGATTGCAGTCACCGGTTTCATCGTTCGGCAGACGAAGGCCACCCGCCAGGAGATCGCCCGTGCGGGCCAGCGCCGGCTCGACGGTTGCGAGTTGGCTGCGATCGAGCAATTGATAGGGCACGCCGCATTCTTCGAGCACGGCCACGTCGCGCTGTACGGCATCGAGCTGCGCCTGCGTGCGAAACAGTTGCAGCGTGCCCTGGGTGCGATGTTCATAGCGCACGCCGGTTGCAGCGCGCAACTCGCGCAGGCAATCGCGGCTGTACTCGGCCACGCGCATCATCCGTTCCTTGTTGACGGCGTAGCGTTCGGGCGAGCAGTTCTTCAGCATGGCTGCCATCCAGCGCAGTTGGAACAGCGAGCCATCGGGCCGGATCGACAGCGGCGCGTGCTTCTGGAACATCCATTTCAGCGCCTTGAATGGAATGCCGGGCGCCGCCCACGGCGTGGAATAGCCGGGCGAGACCTGTCCGGCATTGGCAAAGCTGGTTTCCTGCGCGGGGCCGCTCTGGCGGTCGACAAGGGTCACCTCGGCGCCGGCGCGCGCCAGGTAATAAGCGGTTGTGACACCGATGACACCGCCACCCAGAACGATCACTTTCATCGCGAAACCCCTTCCATGCAGGACAGGCACTAAGCGTATTCCTTCATGTGCCGTAAACTCCGCTGAAATTCGGCCTATTGACAGTGCTTTTCGCTGTCATTTGGCATCCAGCGGGCCTGAAGGAGTGAAATGATCGAACTCGACCGTACGGACAAGAAAATTCTCGAAATCCTGCAGCGTCAGGGCCGCATTTCGATGACCGATCTGGCCGAGCAGATCGGCCTGTCGACCTCCCCTTGCTCCGAGCGCGTCCGCCGCATGGAGCGCGAGGGCGTGATCACCGGCTATTACGCCCGCGTGAATCCCCAAGCCATCGGGAAGACACTCCTGGTGTTCGTGGAAGTCACCCTGTCGTCGAAGTCCGGCGACGTGTTCGACAAGGTGCGACAGGAACTGCTCCTCGTGCCCGAGGTGATGGAATGCCACCTGGTATCGGGCGGCTTCGACTACCTCATCAAGGCACGGCTGCGCGCCATGAGCGACTATCGCGACCTGCTGGGCAGCCTGCTCAAGAAACTGCCTGTGACCGCCGAATCACGCAGCTACGTCGTGATGGAAGAGGTCAAGGAGAGCCTCTACTTGCCGATGTGACTCGCCCCCAGGTTGCCCGCACTTCGTGTCGGGCGCCCACCCCCTACCGGGGGCGCAGCCCATGGCCCGGCGGAGCCGGTTCCACGGCTGCCCACGAACAGGCGCGCTACGCGCAGCCGTGAGCACTCAGCACCGCTTCTCGGCCGGCAAAGCCAGGCCCGTTGGTGAAACACCGCGGAACCGGCTTCGCCGGGCCGCTGGTGTTGCCCCCGGTAGGGGGTGGGCGCCCGACACGAAGTGCGGGCAACCTGGGGGCGAGCAACAACCTGGGGCGAGCTCAATCAGCATTCGGGAAGAACAACTGTTCACCGTTGATCTTGTAGGCCGCGATGGTCGACTGTCCGGCCGGCGAGATCACCCAGTCCACGAATTTCTGGGCGCCCGCGCTGTTGAGCTGCGGAAACTTCGCCGGACTCACGACCATCACGCCGTACTGATTGAACAGGCGCTTGTCGCCCTCCACCAGCACCGAGAGATCCGCGCGGTTCTTGAAGCTCAGCCAGGTGCCGCGATCGGCCAGCACATAGGCGCCGGCGGATGCGGCCATGTTGAGCGCCGGCCCCATGCCGCAGCCGCATTCCTTGTAGCCCGTGCCCTTCTTGTCGTTGGGCACCGGCTGGCCGGCCTCGGCGATGCCGGTCTGCGTCCACAGGCGGCGCTCCGCCGCGTCGGTGCCGCTCTTGTCGCCGCGCGAGACGAAGGGTGCGTTGGTGGCGGCGATCTTCTTGAGCGCAGCGACGATGTCCTTGCCCTTCACGCCTGCGGGGTCGTCCTTCGGGCCCACGAGGATGAAGTCGTTGTACATGACCGGAAAGCGCTTGGCCGCGAAACCTTCGGCGACGAACTTCTCCTCGGCCGCCGTGTCGTGCACGAACAGCACGTCGGCATCGCCACGCTTGGCCATGTCGATCGCCTGGCCGGTGCCGACCGCGACCACCTTGATGTCGATGTGGGTCGCCTGCTTGAACGCCGGCAGCAGGTGCGAGAACAGGCCCGACTGCTCGGTCGACGTGGTCGACGCCATGGTGATGGTCTCCGCGTGCGAGACCCACGCGGTCGCCGCCAGAACAATCGCTCCCGCGGCCTTGCAGGCACCCTTGGGCAGATTGAAAAACTTCATACCAACTCTCCTTTGACAAACAAGCGGGCTTCATCGGGCAGCGGCCCGCCGAAGAAATCGTCGACGGGCAGATCGGCCAGCACGCGCCCATGCTCCAGGTAAACGACACGGCTTGCGAGCCGCTTGACCTGGCCGAGGTTATGGCTCGCGAACACCAGCGTGCGGCCCTTGGCCGCATCGGCGATCAGCGCCTCGACATCGCGCTTGGCGGTCGGATCGAGGCTGGCGGTCGGTTCGTCGAGCAGCAGCACCTCGGGCTTCATCGCCCATGCGCGCGCCAATGCCATGCGCTGCTGCTGCCCGCCCGACAGCGTGCGCGCGTTGCGATCGACGAGATCGGCCAGCCCGACCCGATGAAGCGCCACCGTGGCCTCGCGTTGCGCATTGCGCCATGGCGCGCCGCGCAGCCAGAGTGCCAGCGCCACGTTGTTGCGCACGCTCGCGCGCAGCATGTGCGGCCGCTGGAACAGCATGGCCTGCATGCGCAGCGGCGCTCTGCTGACGAAGGCGCCTTTCGCATGTGGCACCAGCCCGTGCAGCACGCGCAGCAAGGTGCTCTTGCCGCTGCCGTTGGCGCCGATCAGCGCGACGCGTTCGCCCGCATGGATCGACAGCGTGGCCCCGACCAGCGCTTCGACACGCCCGAAGCGGACGTCGATGCCGTGCAGGCTGAAGAGCGGTTCGTCCGGGCGCCAGTTCACGAGGCAACCTCCAGGTGGCGGGCCGCTGCCGCCTCGACCACGCCGCCGTCCACGCGCTCTCGCCAACCGCGCAGCGCAGCAATGGCAAGGTTGAGCACCAGCACCACCCCCAGCAGGACGAAGCCGAGCGCCAACGCGAGCGGCAGGTCGCCCTTGCTTGTTTCCAGCGCGATCGCAGTGGTCATCACGCGCGTGAAGCCGTCGATGTTGCCGCCGACGATCATCACGGCGCCGACTTCCGAGACGGCGCGGCCGAAGGCTGCGATGACCACCGTCACCAGGGCATAGCGCTCGTCCCCCACGAGCAGGAGCGCCCGTGCGAAAGGGCCCGCGCCCAAAGAGCGCAGTTGCTCGCCGTGCGCTCGGTCGGCATCCTCGATGGCCTGGCGCGTCAGGGCCGTCACGACCGGCAGGACGAGGATCGTCTGCGCGAGCACCATCGCCTTGAAGCTGAAGAGCCAGCCCAGGAAGCCCAGTGGCCCCGATCGGGACAGCAGCAGGTAGATCACGAGCCCCACCACCACCGAAGGCAGCGCCAGCAATGTGTTGAGCAACGTGAGCAAGAGCCCCCGCCCCGGAAAGCGCGTGACCGCCAGCCACGCGCCCAGGACCAGCCCGAGGGCGCAGGCCAGCAAGCAGGCCAAGGCGCTGACCGCCAGCGACCGTCCGACGATGGCCAGCAACACAGGATCCCCCGAAACGACGAGATGTCCTGCTGCGGCGACGCTATCGGTGAAAGTGTTCATGCATGGCGCGAAACTGAAACGCGGGGCAGTATGTCCCAAGCAGCCCCGATCAACTTATGCAATTCATTGCATAGGTTCAGGACCGCATTTGCATAATCCTTCGCGCACTTGCCGCTCAAGCCCATCATCCCCTTGCACCAGATCGAAATCTCCTATGCCATCGCACCGCGCCGAAGCGGCCGCGCCCTGATCCGCAACCCGCTCATGGAGCTTCTCCATGCGGTGCGCGAGCAGGGTTCGATCTCGGCGGCTGCGCGCGCGCTGGGCTTGTCATACCGGCACGTGTGGGGCGAACTGAAACGCTGGGAGCAATTGCTCGACCATCCGCTGGTGACTGGCGACCAGGGTCGTTCGGCGCAACTGTCCGAGTTCGGCGACAAGCTGCTGTGGGCCGAACGCCAGGCGCAGGCGCGGCTGGCGCCGCAGATCGAGGCCTTGCACGCCGATCTCGAACGCGCCTTCGCGCTCGCTTTCGACGAGAGCACGCACGTGCTCAGTCTGCACGCGAGCCATGACGACGCGCTCGTCATGCTGCGCGGCCACGCTGCCGCGAAGGCACGCCTGCAACTCGACATCCGCTTTACCGGGAGCGTGGACGCGATCAGCGCACTCAACCAGGGGCGCTGCGTGATGGCGGGCTTCCACACGCTGGAGCACCCGCCGATCGGCTCGCTCGCGCAGCGCACCTACAAGCCGCTGCTGAAACCGGGACTGCACAAGATCATCGGCTTCGCCCGACGCGCGCAGGGATTGATCGTCGCGTCCGGCAACCCGTTGGGACTGAGCCGCCTCGCCGACGTGACCGAGCGGCCCGTGCGCTATGTGAACCGGCCGCTCGGCACGGGCACGCGCGTGCTGCTCGACGAACTGCTCGCACGGGATGGACTCAGGCCCGAATCGATCGACGGCTATGCCAACTGCGAACCGTCGCACACTGCCGTGGCACACGCCATCGCGGCGGGCCAGGCAGACGCGGGGCTCGGCATCGAATCGGCGGCCCGCGGCGCGGGGCTCGGCTTTGTCCCGCTGGTGCATGAGCGCTACCACCTGGCCTGCCTCAAGTCGGCGCTCGACCAGCCGGCCATCCAGGCCCTGCTGACCGTGTTGCGCGGGGCGGCATGGCAGCACCAGTTGTGCACGCTGCCCGGCTATGAGAACGCCAGCAGCGGTGAGGTGCAATCGCTGAGTGCGCTGCTGCCCTGGTGGAACTTCAAGCCGAAGAAGCCACGCTGACCGGCACCGAGGCGGTCAGGCACGCGGATCGAGCACGACGCGGCCATGAATGCTGCCGCTGCGCATGGCATCGAAGACTTCATTGACTTTCGAAAGCGGGCTCGATTCCACGCGGCAGTGCAATTCGCCCCGGGCTGCCATATCGAGCACAGCAAGCAGATCCTCGCGCGTGCCGACAGCAGACCCGACGATGTGGGCTTCGCTGCCGACCAGCGCCAGGGCGTGGAATCGAAGGGGGTCCGAAGGCAAGCCGATGACACACAAGGTGCCGCCCGGCCGCAGGATGGTCATCGCGGCATCGTAGGCAACGTGGGCCGCTGAGGTGACGGCAGCTACGTGCGCGCCGCCCCGCTTTCGGATCGAGGCCAAGGCTTCGGGGTCGGCAGCATTCAAGGCATGGTCCGCACCCAACTCGCGGGCCAGGGCGAGCTTCGCGTCGCTCACGTCGAGAGCAAAAACTTCGGCGCCCATGACACGCGCGATCTGAACGGCCAAGTGCCCAAGCCCCCCGACGCCAAGCACGGCGACGCGCTGCTTCGGGACGATATTCGCCTTCTTGAGCGCGCGATAGCTCGTCACGCCGGCACAAAGCAGCGGGGCGGCCTGCTCGTCGCTCAATGCATCCGGTATGCGCACCGCGTAGGTCGCATTCGCGCACATGAACTGCGCAAAGCCGCCATCGACGGACATGCCGGTCACTGCCGATCCCTTTCGACACAGGTTCTCGTTGCCTTCCAGGCACTGCTCGCATTTTCCGCAGGCGCGGTAGAGCCATGGGACGCCGATGCGATCACCGACACGAAGCTCCGTCACGCCATCGCCGCAACGCACGACCTTGCCGACGGCTTCATGCCCGGGCACGACGCGCGGCTTGGTGTGGGCGCGAAGTCCAGCCTGGTCGCCTTCGACGATATGCAGATCGGAGTGGCACACGCCACAGGCGAGCACCTCGATCAGCACTTCGCCGGGCTGCGGCTCGGGAACGGGGATGTCCTCGATGACAAGAGGTTTTCCGAATTCGCCGAGCACGGCAGCTTTCATGGTGCGAGCCTCCAGTAAGCAAGTGGGTCAGATGGCGCAGGTCCTGAAACCGAAGAATCCGTCGTCACGTCCGGGCAGTGCGAAGCCCCTTCGCTTCGGCGACCGCATCCGTGCTCGCGTCGCGAACGATGCGCCGCGCAGCACGCGCGCGTGGCCGAATGCCGGTTGGGGGTCGAACTCGCCGCCTTCGCTCCACGGATCGGCACGGAAACCCGACCATGGCTGGAGCGTGCCCGCAGTCCATTCGTGGACGTCGGACCAGCGGAAACCACGCCGCGTTGCGGTGTGGGCAGCAATCTCCCATTCGACTTCGGTGGCCAGCCTTCGACCCGCCCAGCGCGCCCACGCATCGGCCTCCCACCAGGTCACGTGCACCACGCTGTGATTGCCGGCCGCACGCATCGTCCTGCCGAATTGTTGACGCAGCACGGAGCCGCCGCTGCCATGGCGCGCCGCGCCGATTTGCTCGACGTGCCGCGGTCCGCGTCGGCCTTCGGTCTGGGATGCCAGCCATTGCAGGCCCTCGGGGCGCCAGAACTCGGCCCGGTCGTAGCCGCCGTCGTCGACGAACTCCACGTACTGGCTCCAGGTCAGGGGTTGGGCATCGATCTCGAATTCCGGCACCTCGACGCGTTGCATGCCGCCTTCCTGCGCGAAGAAGAAGCCCGTGTCAGCTTGTCCGAGCTCCCATGAGGTCGCCGGGACCAGCACCGGCTCCCGGGTCACGGCAGAGGGCGGGAATTCGACGCCCAGCGGGAGGCCGAGCGTCTGTGCCATCACGACCAGTTGCTCGCCGCGAAGGTCTTCATGGAACAATGCGAGCCGGTAGAAATAGAGGCCGGCATCGGTTTCGGCGGCGTGCTCGAGCAACTCCAGCGTGCCTTCCAGCGTTTCGAGCAGGTAGGCCTTGGTCTGCGCCAGATCCGGAAGGTCGGCGGACCAGCGCTCCGCGGAATCGATCTGCGAAGGGTTCCACCAAACGTCGGCATTCGGTTCGATCGCCGCCAGCCGCGTCGGACGCACTGGACAGTCGACGCCGAACGCGCGCTGCGTGTTGCGCGCGATCCACCATTCCGCGAACCAGCCGATATGACCTGCCAGCCAGATTGGCGGATCGATGCCCTCGTCCTGCGGCACCACGAGGTCAGCCGAACCGAGCGCCTGCTCGTACAGCGACAGAAGATGAAGCGTGTGGTTTCGTGCGTCGATCAACGCCAGAGAGAGCAACTCCCGCCCAGCGTGGGACATGGCCGGGGAGTCAATCGAGTGCGCGCCGGGGGCGCTGAATGGCGTACTGGGCGGCAGGCTCGAAGGCATCTGCCATTATGGCGACACCCGGGTTCGACTTACAGCTTTGCGGACTGCATGTAGACGTCGAACGGCGACGCCAGAAAGCGGTCTGCGAAGAGTTGTTCCTTCTGGAATGTCCGGTAGTCGCTGTGGATCTTCTTCCAGGCGGGATTCGACCCATCGAGTTCCCTGCACGCGTCCATCGAGGCCTCGAAGGCAGCATCGAGCACGGGCCGCGGAAAAGGCTTCAGCAACGCCCCGGCACTGGTCAACTGTTTGATCGCCGCAGGGTTCCGGGCATCGTACTGCGCGAGGACCTCCGAATTCACCGACGCGCTCGCGGCCCGCACGATCGCCTTGTATTCGGCCGATAGCGCATCGAATGCCTTTTGATTGACCAGCAGGTCGAGTTGCAGCGCACCGGCCCACCAGCCGGGGTAATAGGCGTGGCGTGCCACCTTGGGCAGCCCGAGCTTCTGGTCGTCGTATGGGCTGGTCCCTATGGCCGCGCCGATGGCAAAGCTGCCCAGCGCCTGTCGGACATCGTTGCTGGCCGAAGGATCCTGGGGCGCGGCACCGAAGCGCGCCATCACCCGCCCGGCCAAGCCGTCGGCGCGGACTTTCAGCCCCTTGAAGTCCTGCACGCTCCTGATCTCCTTGCGAAACCACCCAAGCTGCTGCGCACCGGCGCTACCGCAAGGAAAGTTGATCGCGTTGAAGCCGGCGAGAAACTCGCGGGTGAGCTTCAATCCGTTGCCTTCGTTCATCCACGCGGCAAGTTGCCGTACGTTCATGCCGAACGGGATCGCCGCGCCCAACGCGAAGGCAGGGTTCTTGCCGAAGAAATAGGCGCCCGACGTGTGGCAAGCCTCGATCGCGCCACGCTCCACGCCGTCGAGCACACCGAGCGGCGACATCAGTTCGCCCGCGGCATGAACGTCGATCTGGAATCTGCCGCCGCTCATCTCGCCGACCTTCCGGGCGAAGCTCTGGGCAGCCCCGAGCAGGATGTCGGACGGCTGCGCGAAGCTCGACGCAAGACGCCAACGCGTGAGGGCTTGCGCATGCACCGCGGGCGCGATGCCGGCGGCCAGCACACCGGCGATGCCGCCACGTTGGATCAGAAAACGACGATGCATCGAGCGAGGCTCCAGGAAAACGATGAAATGAGAGGGAGGCCGATTGTAGGAACTGGTTACCAGCGGCCTCTAAAATGGCCGCCCCCGTTCCACCGTTCCCTGAAAGAACCATCTGATGAGACATCTCTCGTTCAAGACTTCGCTGCTCGCAGGCGCCGCATTCGCCGCCTTTGCCTTCGGCACGGCCGCCCAGGCCGCCGACCTGAAGATCGGCGTGGCCGAAGCCCTGTCGGGCGGCGCTGCCCAGTACGGCGTCGCCATTCGCAACGGCTTCGAACTCGCCGCTGCCGAAATCAATGCAGCCGGCGGCATCAACGGCAACAAGATCGAGCTCGTCGTCGCCGACGAGCAGGGCAAGAAGGAAGAGGCCATCAACGTCTTCAAGAAGCTGATCTTCCAGGATCAGGTGCTGATGGTCTTCGGCCCGACGCTGTCGAACTCCGCGCAGGCCGCCGATCCGATCGCCCAGGCCGCCAAGACGGTGGCTTTCGGCACCTCCAACACGGCTGATGGCATCACCTCGATCGGCGACCACATCTTCCGCAATTCGGTGACCGAAGCCGACGTGCTCCCCGAGACCATCAAGACCGCCGTGAAGAACGCCGGCATCAAGAAGGTCGCCGTGCTCTACGGCAACGACGACGTGTTCACCAAGAGCGGCTACGACAACTTCAAGAAGGCGCTCGACGACCTGAAGATCCCGGTCACCACCACCGAGACCTTCGCCAAGGGCGACGTCGACTTCAAGGCCCAGCTGACGAAGATCAAGGCCAGCGGCGCCGATGCGATCGTGCTGTCGGCCCTGCTTGCCGAAGGCGCGCCAATCATGGTGCAGGCCCGCCAACTCGGCCTCAACGTGCCGATCATCGGCGGCAACGGCATGAACTCGGTCAAGGTGTTCGAACTGGCCAAGGGTCAATCCGACAACCTGTACGTCGGCAGCCCCTGGTCGGCCAGCAACGCCACGCCGGAGAACACCAAGTTCATCAAGGCTTACACCGAGAAGTACAAGACGGCGCCCGACCAGTTCGCAGCGCAGGCCTACGACGCGATGTACATCGCCGCTCAGGCACTGAAGAACGTCAAGGTCACGGGCAACCTCCCGGTCGACCGCGCCGCCGTGCGTGATGCGCTGCCCGCCGTGAAGCACACCGGTGCCACCGGCACGTTCCAGTTCCGCCGTGCCAACGACAAGACCGGCAAGCCCGCCGGCTACGACGCGCAGCAGTTGCCTATCGTCAGCGTGACGAAGGGCAATGAGTTCGTAATCACAAAATAAGGCTCGCCCCCAGGTTGCCCGCACTTCGTGTCGGGCGCCCACCCCCTACCGGGGGCAACACCGGCGGCCTGGCAGAGCCAGTTCCGCGGTGTTCCCGGAAGTAGCGGGGACCGGCACAGCCGATCCCCCATTCGGGAAACGCCGAAGAACCGGCTTTGCCGGGCTTCTGGTGTTGCCCCCGGTGAGGGGGTGGGCGGCTACACGAAGTGAGCCAACCTGGGGGAGAACGGATCCACCATGCTTGAACAGCAACTTGTCAATGCACTCTCCCTCGGGTGTGTCTATGCGCTTTTTGCGCTGGGCTTCACTTTGATCTTCGGGGTGCTCGGCGTCATCAATCTTTCGCACGGCGCGGTTTTCATGGTGGGCGCTTATGCGGCGGTCCAGGCCATGGCGCGTTTCGATTTGCCCTTGTGGGCCGGACTGCTGTTCGCCTTCGTGTTTTGCGGCCTGTTGGGGCTGCTGATCGACTTCCTGGTGCTCAAGCCGCTGCGCGCGCGCAACGCACCCCACCTGATTCCCATGATCGCGACCATCGGCGTCGCGATCATTCTCAACAACGGCATGCAGGGCATCTTCGGGGCGCAGAACGTGCGCTTCCCGGCCGGCGTGGTGTCGGGCGAATCGCTGAATCTCGCCGGCATCCATCTGACGGCGCTGGAGCTCGGCATCATCCTGCTGTCCTTCGCGCTGATGACGGTGCTGATGGTGGCACTCAAGCGCACGCAACTCGGACGCGCCCTGCGGGCCATCGCAGAGTCGCCGAAGGCGGCCCACTTGCTCGGTATCAATGTCGAGGGGCTGTTCTATCTGACCTCGTTTGCGGCCGCTGCCCTCGGCGGGCTTGCCGGCGTGCTGATCGGGCTCTATTCCAACGCCGTGTTCCCGCTCATGGGCCAGCCGATGCTGCACAAGGGCATCGCGGTGATCATCCTGGGCGGCATGGGCGACATTCGCGGCGCGATGCTGGGCGGGCTGTTCCTCGGCTTTGCAGAGGTGCTGTCGGTGGCCTACATCGGCTCGACCATGCGTGATGCGGTCGCGTTCGGCTTGCTGTTCCTGGTGCTGCTGGTGCGGCCCAAGGGCCTCTTCGGGACCGTGCAGGAGCGCAAGGTATGAGCGCCGCGCCGAACCGCTTCAAGCAAGCTCGCACCGCAGCGCGCAGCGCGGAGGTTTCTCTATGAGCGGTTTCGACAATCTCTGGTCGGTCTACAGCAACCTGGTGCTCACGCTGGGCACCAACGCACTGCTGGCGCTCTCGATCTGGCTCACGCTTTCATGCGGCATGCTGGCGATGGCCAATGCGGCGTTCATGGGCATCGGCGCCTACACCTCGGCGATCCTCACCATGAACTACGGCGTGCCCTTCCCGGTCGCCATCGCAGCCGGCATGGCGGCACCGGCGTTCACCGCCTTCGTCATCGGCAAGCCGACGCTGCGGCTGTCCGGCGTCTATCTCGCAATGGCGACGCTGGCCTTCGGCGAGGTGGTGCGCATCGTCGTGCTCAATGCCGAATCGCTGACCGGCGGTGCGCTGGGCCTGAACGGCATCCCTCAATCCACCCAGTGGTGGCATGTGGCGCTGGCTGTGGTGCTCGTGCTGCTGGGCCTGTGGCGGATGCGCCGGTCGAAGATCGGCCGCGCATTCGAGGCCATCAAGGAAGACGAAACAGCCGCCGGGCTGATGGGCATCGACGTCGGCGGACACAAGATGCTCGCCTTCGTGCTGGGTGCCGCCATCGCGGGCCTGGCGGGCGTGCTCAACGCGCACCTGACCTTCTTCATCGGGCCGAATGAATATGGCTTCGACCGTGGCGTCGACATCCTGACGATGACCGTCCTGGGCGGCATCAACGGGCTGACCGGCCCGGTGCTCGGCGGCGTGATCCTGACCGTGTTGCCCGAAGCACTGCGCGCGTTCGGCGATTTCCGGCTCGTGCTGAACGGCGTGATCCTCGTGCTGATCGTGCTCTTCCTGCCCAAGGGCATCTGGGACCCGGCACGGTTTCGGCAATGGTTCGGACGCAAGGGAGCGATGGCATGAGCGCCGCGCCGGGCCGCCCCCAAGCAAGCTCGCGCCCCCTCGGGGGGCAGCGAGGACACGAAGTGCCGAGCGTGGGGGCAACAGCCACACCATTGCTCACCCTCGACGGCGTCTCGCGCCACTTCGGCGGACTCAAGGTCCTGCAGGAAGTGAACCTCGAAGTGCCGCAGGGCGGCGTGTTCGGCCTCATCGGGCCCAACGGCGCCGGCAAGACCACCGTCTTCAATCTCACCACTGGGCTGCTGCCCACCACCGGCGGCACGATCCGGTTCGAAGGCCGCGACCTCGCGGGCCTCAAGCCGCACCAGATCACGCGCGGCGGCATCGCGCGCACCTTCCAGAACATCCGCATCTTCAAGGAGATGTCGCTGCTCGAGAACGTGATGGTCGGCATGCATGCCAACTTGCGCTACGGGCCCCTGGGCCTGCTCGCCTCATCGGGGCTGTTCCGCAGCGAAGAGCGGCGCGCACGCGACAGGGCGCGCGAGTTGCTCTCATGGGTCAAGCTCGACCACAAGGGCGACGACGTGGCCGACAACCTCTCGTACGGCGACCAGCGCAAGCTCGAACTCGCGCGCGCGCTCGCGACCGACCCCAAGCTGCTGCTGCTCGACGAGCCCGTCGCCGGCATGAACAGCACCGAGAAGACCGACCTGATGCACGAGATCCGCAACATCGCGGGTCGCGGCTACACCATCTTCATGATCGAACACGACATGCGTTTCGTGATGGGCCTTTGCGAGCACATCGCGGTGCTGAACTTCGGCCGCATCATCTCGCGCGGCGATCCGGACCAAATCCGGAATGACCCACAAGTGATCGAGGCCTACCTGGGCCGCGAAGAGGACGAAGCGACGAACGAGGGAGTGACGCCATGAGCGGAACGCCACTGCTGAAGGTCGACGCGCTCAAGGTCGCGTACGGCCACATCGAGGCCGTGAAAGGCATCGACTTCGAACTGCATGAAGGCCAGATCACGACGCTGGTGGGTGCCAATGGTGCCGGCAAGTCGACCACGCTGCTGGCGCTGTCGGGTCTGGTCAAGAAGGCCTCGGGGCGCGTCGTGCTCGACGGGCAGGACCTCACCGCCCTCTCGCCGCATAAGATCGTCGCTGCCGGCATGGTGCAGGTGGCCGAGGGCCGTGCCACGCTGACCACGCTCACGGTGCGCGAGAACCTCGAGCTCGGCGCCTACACCCGGCGCGACGGCCGTGCGCAGCGCGCCAACGACCTCGACCACATCTACACGCTCTTCCCCCGGCTCAAGGAACGCGCGGACGGACTGGCGGGCAACCTGTCGGGCGGTGAACAGCAGATGCTGGCGATCGGCCGCGCGCTGATGGCCAAGCCGCGTGTGCTGCTGCTCGATGAGCCGTCGATGGGCCTCGCTCCGATCATCGTGCAGGACATCTTCCGCACGCTGCGCGAGATCAACAAGGCCGGTCTGACGATCTTCCTGGTCGAGCAGAACGTGCGGCAGGCGCTCAAGATCGCCGACCGTGCCTACGTGATCGAAACCGGAAAGATCGTGCTGGAAGGAAGCGGTCGCGAGCTACTCGGCAATCCGAAGGTCCAGGACGCGTACCTGGGCGGATGAAAGGGCCCAAGCCCCAAATTCCAACCTCTAGATGTGACCCTGGCATCCTGACCCGGCCGATTCGCGACGCGTCCGAAGCACCCAGGGCGCGGCCAGCATGGCAAGCTGCCTTACCACGCCGATCTCCTGCAATTGCCAGCGCGGCCGCGTGGACAGCACGTTGAATGTCGCGAAGCAGCGTCCGCTCTCCACGATCGGAACGTTCAATACCGCGTGCAACCCGAGGGCTGTGATTCGCGCGTGGTCGTCGAACACTTCGGCGAGCGCCGAGTCACCCTCTCCAACAAAGATTTCGGCGCGACCAAACAGTTGCTGCGTCCAGGCCGTCGCAGTCTTTCGCTTGCGTCCGGACACTGGGTATGCGTTGGGCTCAGAGGACCAGAGGCGCTGTAGCTGCACCTCGTCCGGGGGATCATCCGGCGTCGTCGCATTCAGGTTGATCGTGAGCAGGCCACGCCCGAGCACCGCTTCGCGGGCTGCATTGATGTGCGCCAGGGCCTCTTGAAAGGACCTTGCGTGCGCCAGCGCCTCGCACAGGTGCTCGCGCGGTGCGTTCGGCATCGTGAAGCGCAGCGAGTCAAGTTCCGCGTTGGAGGAGGACGTCATATCAAACCAGTTCAGTCCAGTTTGATGTTGAGGTCAGTGATGATCTTGCTGTAGCGCTCGGTGTCCCGACGCAGGGCAGTGGCGAGCTGTTCGGGCGTGCTGTTCACCAACTCGACGCCCATTGAATCCATGCGAGCGCGCACTTGCGGAACGGCGAGCGCCTTGTTGATCTCGGCGTTCAGGCGCGTGACCAATTCCTTCGGCATGCCGGCTGGGCCGAAGGCCGCATACCAGACGCTCATCTCGAAGCCCGGCAGGGTTTCGGCGACAGTGGGTGTGTCGGGCAGCAGGGAGGAGCGCTTCGGTTCGGTAACGGCCAGGAGGCGCAGCTTGCCGGAACTGACGTGCGGCAGAGTCTGCGTGCCGGCCGAGAAGAGCACCTGCGTCTGGTTGCCCACAGTGTCGAGCACGGCCGGCGCCCCACCCTTGTAAGGAACGTGGAGCATCTGGATGCCCGCCGCCTTGACGAACATTTCGGCACTCAGGTGGTTTGTGGAGCCCGCACCCGCCGATGCGTAGGCCAATTTGCCGGGATTGGCCTTCGCATACGCGATGAACTCCTTCAGATTCTTCGCTGGCACCGACGGGTTGACGACCATCGTATTGATCACGTTGGCCACCAGCGCGATCGGCGTGAAGTCGTCAGCGCCCTTGAAGGGCATGTTGGGCATCAGCGTCGGGTTCATGGCGTGCGTGCTCATCGAGCCGATGAGCAGCGTGTAGCCATCGGGCTTGGCCTTGGCGACGAAGTTGGAGCCGATGTTGCCGGAAGCGCCGACGCGGTTGTCCACGATGACGGGCTGGCCCATGGACTTGGTGAGTTGCTCGGCGATGGCGCGAGCCAGGATATCGGTCGAACCGCCTGCCGCCCAAGGCACGACCAGCGTGATTGGCTTGTCGGGATAGGTCGCGAATGCCGCCTGAGCGGCAAGCGCGAGGAGCAACATGGACAGACAACGGAAAGCGCGTTGGAACATGGATCCATCCTTTGACGAAATGAAGAAATCAGCGACCAACGGCATAGCCTTGCATGCCGCGTGGGTTGGCTGCGGCGCGAAGTACCAGCCGGCCTTGCGAATCCCGCTCGCGGCTGCAGGCCGACATGCGACCCTCGGACCAGGCGTCGCCGGATTGCACGTCGTGGCCCATCGCGTGGAGTTGATCAAGCACCTCGGTGCCAAAGCGAGACTCCAGCGCCAGCGTGTTGAGCCTGGTCTGGCGTGGCCAGAAGGAACCTGGTCCATGCTTGACGTGCCAGGCGGGCGCGTCGATGGCTTCCTGGAGATTCATGCCGTGCACTGCGTGGCGCAGAAAGAAGCCGACCGACCATTGATCCTGTTGATCGCCGCCGGGCGTGCCAAAGACCATGTAGGGCTCGCCGTCGCGCAGCGCCATCGATGGCGACAGCGTGGTGCAGGGCGCGACGCCCGCCTCCAGCGCATTGGGAAGACCCTCGTCGAGCCAACTCATCTGCAGGCGGGTGTTGAGAGCAAAGCCCAGTGCGGGAATCACCGGACTGGAGGACAGCCAGCCGCCAGAGGGTGTGGCCGCAACCATATTGCCCTGCCGGTCGATCACGTCGATGTGGCAGGTGTCGCCGACAAAGATCTCCCGGTCCGCCCATTCGGCGACCGGCGGCAGCGCGGCGAAGGTGGGCTCTCCGACGCCAAAGCGTGTGTCGGCTGTACGCAGGGTGCGCCTGCTCACATCCAGGTCAGGCACCTGCGGCGCGAGTCCGAGTGGATGACCTGGGCGCAGTATCTCGGACGCATGTTGCGGGTCGACCTCTGCCCAGCGGTCCCGAAGATATCTTTCGGACAACAAGGCGGCCTGCGCGTCGACGCGCGCGCCTGGCGACTTGCCGAACCATGCCATCCGATCCGCCAACGCCAACTTGGCCGCCTCGGTGACAAGGTGCACAAAGCCTGCCGTGCCAGGCGCGTGGTCTTGCAGGCCAGCGTGGCGCAGCATGCCGATCTGCTGCAAAAACGCCGGCCCCTGACTCCAGAAGCCGCATTTGGCAACGGTGTAGCGCCCAAAATCCATGCTGAGCGGCGCCTCGGTCTTGACGGTCCACGCCGCCATGTCCTCGTGGCGCAGCAGGCCGCAATGCGATTCGCCGCTGGTATCGCGCACGGCAGTCGTTCGACTGTAGCGGTCGATTTCCTCGGCGACGAAGCCCTGGTACCAGGTACGAATGGCCGCATCGATCACGCCGGTGCGGCCGTCGGCTTCGCGCTCGGCAGTCTCGACGAGGCGCTGATACGTTGCGGCCAACGCAGGCTGGCGAAACAACGCGCCGGGCTGGGGCACCTTTCCTCCGGGCAGCCATACCTCGGCTGACGAGGGCCAGTGGTCGAGGAACAAGGACCGAACCGCCAAGATTGCCTGGGAAATGCGTGGCACCAACGGAAAGCCATCGCGCGCGTATCCGATGGCAGGTGCGAGCACATCGGCAAGCGACCACGTGCCGTGTTCGCGAAGCATCGTGAGCCAAGCGCCGAAGGCGCCCGGCACCGTCGCAGCCAGCAGGCCGATCCCCGGTACCTGCTCGAACCCGAGCGCGCGGAAGGCTGCCGGGCTTGCTCGAACCGGTGCACACCCTTGGCCGTTGATGGCCTGCATGCGCTTGTCTTTTTCGCTCCACAGCAAGATCGGCACCTCGCCACCGGGGCCATTGAGATGCGGCTCCACGACTTGCAGCACGAAGCCGCCGGCGACAGCCGCATCGAAAGCATTGCCACCACGCTCCAGCACCCCCATGGCGGTCTGCGAGGCGAGCCAGTGGGTGGAAGCGGCGACCCCGTGGGTGCCAACGATTTCGGGGCGGGTGGTGAACATGTGGCTGAGTTTAGAAAACTCGAATAGCCGTTTCGATATATTTTCTGATGGATGCATGCAAGCCTTGCTATGCATCGTGCTTAGGATCAGGGGCATGCCAGCGCCAACCCTTCAACATCTCGCCGCCAGGCTCAAGCTGCGGCATTTCGTACTCCTGATCGAGCTCGACCGACACCGCTCGGTCAGCCGTGTCGCCCAGCATCTGGGACTCAGCCAGCCGACCGTCACGCGGTCCCTCGGTGAAATCGAGGGCATCTTCATGACGTCACTCTTCACTCGCAGCCGGCGCGGGCTGGAGCCGACGAGCGCGGGCGCGCTGGTTCTCGCGCGGGCCAAGGTGGCGCTCGCGGATACGAACTCGCTTGGCCAGGATCTGGAAGCGCTCGCAATGGGCTTGCAGGGCAGGCTTCGCATCGGGGTGATTCCTTTTCTTTCGAGCATCACGCAAGACAGGCTCTGGCAGCACCTGTTTGCCTTCCGGCCGCGCATGGCCTTCACGCTGGACGAGGCGACGACAGACAACCTGCTTCAGGCAGTGCAGGCGCGCACGCTGGACTGCGCGATCTGCCGCTTCACCCCTGCTGGCGCCGAAGTCGGACTGGAGCAGCACTTTCTCTACAACCAAGAGCCCCGACTCGTGGCCTCGCGCGCCGCCGCCGACCGCCTTGTCAAGCGCACGTTGGACTGGGAAGCCTTCGCCTCGCTGAGCTGGATCTTCCCGCCAACGGATACGCCGATCCGCCAGATGATCCATTCGATCTTCGCGTCGGCTGGGCAGCCGGTGCCCGTGCCTTTACTGGAAGCGTATGCGAACAACACGTTGGTATCGGTGTTGCGATGCTTGCCTGACGCGATCACGATCCTGCCGGACGATATCGCTCAGGAGGTCGCCGATGCCAGCGGTGCCAGTGTCTTGCCGCAGCGCTTGCAGTGGAACTTGCCGCCGGTCGCAGTGGTGCGATTGCGAGGGGCTGCCAATGCGGCGATCGTCGACGCGCTGACAGAGGATTTGCGGCGCGCTCGCTCCGATCCTTAACGGCCTTTACATCCCGACCTGCGGTCCGAATCGCGCGCGAATCGACTGTTCAATGCCCGCGGCATCGAGTCCGATGCCAGCGAGCAGCTTGCCCGGATCGCCATGCTCGATGAAGCGGTCGGGCAAACCGAGTTGAAGAACAGGCTTCTGCACTTGGGCGGCCTGCAGCGCCTCGAGCACGGCACTGCCCGCGCCGCCCATGATCGCGCCTTCCTCGATCGTGACAATCGCGTCGTGCGATCCGGCGACCTGTAGCAGCAGGTCGACATCGAGCGGCTTGGCCCAGCGCATGTTGACCACCGTGGCATCGAGTGCTTCGGCCGCCCGCAACGCCGGATAGAGCAAGGTGCCAAAGGCAAGGATCGCGATGCGCTTGCCCTCGCGGCGGATTTCGCCCTGGCCGAAGGGCAGGCCTTCGAGGGTCTGGTGCGGCGTGACACCAGCACCCGAACCGCGCGGATATCGCACCGCGACCGGATGGTCCTGCTGATATGCAGTGGTCAGCAGTTGCCGGCATTCGGCCTCATCGGCCGGACAAGCCACGCTCATGTTCGGAATGCAGCGCAGGAACGAGATGTCATAGGCGCCCGCATGCGTCGCACCGTCGGCTCCCACCAGCCCTGCGCGATCGAGCGCGAACACGACGGGAAGATTCTGGATCGCGACGTCGTGGATGAGCTGGTCGTAGGCGCGCTGCAGGAAGGTCGAGTAGATTGCGACCACCGGCTTGAGCCCCTCGCACGCCAGGCCGGCGGCGAAGGTGACCGAATGCTGCTCCGCGATGCCCACGTCGTAGTAGCGCTCGGGAAAACGCTTTTCAAATTCGACCAGCCCCGAGCCCTCGCGCATCGCCGGCGTGATGCCGACCAGACGACCGTCCTGCGCAGCCATATCGCACAGCCAGTTGCCGAAGACTTGCGTGAAGGTCTGCTTGGGCGCGGTCGCGGGCTTGACCAGACCCACGGCCGGGTCGAACTTGGATGGGCCGTGGTAGGCGACGGGGTCGGCCTCGGCCAGCTTGTAGCCCTGGCCCTTCCTCGTGACGACGTGCAGGAACTGCGGCCCGCGCAGGTGCTTGAGGTTCTCGAGCGTGGGCACCAGCGAATCGAGGTCGTGGCCGTCGATCGGCCCGACATAGTTGAAGCCGAACTGTTCGAACAGGGTGGCCGGCACCACCATGCCCTTGGCATGCTGCTCGAAGCGCTTGGCGAGTTCGAACAGCGGCGGCGCGGCGCGCAGCACGCTCTTGCCGACGTTCTTGGCGGCGGCATAGAAGTTGCCGCTCATCAACTGCGCAAGGTAGCGGTTGAGCGCGCCGACCGGCGGGCTGATCGACATGTCGTTGTCGTTCAGGATGACGAGGAGCTTGCAGTCGTCGCACACGCCGGCGTTGTTGAGCGCCTCGAAGGCCATGCCGGCCGTCAGCGCGCCGTCGCCGATGATCGCGACGGAATGGCGCTCCTCGCCCTTTTGCCGGGCGGCCATCGCCATGCCCAGCGCCGCCGAGATGCTGGTCGACGAATGCGCGGTGCCGAAGGTGTCGTACTCGCTCTCCGTGCGTTGCGGAAAGCCCGAGATGCCACCGAGTTGACGCAGCGTCGGCATGCGGTCACGCCGACCCGTGAGGATCTTGTGCGGATAGGTCTGGTGGCCCACGTCCCACACCAGTCGATCGTGCGGCGTGTTGAAGACGTGGTGCAGCGCGACCGTGAGTTCGACCGTGCCGAGGTTCGAGCTGAGATGGCCGCCCGTGCGCGACACGTTGTCGAGCACGCAGCTCCGCACTTCGTCGGCCAGTTGCTTGAGTTGAGCGCGGTCGAATTGCCGCAGCACGGAGGGATCGTTGATGGTGGGGAGCAGCGGAGCCATGGAGAAGTCTTGTCGTTATCGATCGCGATCCACGACCATGTAAGCCAGCGCGCGGAGCGCCGCGGCGTCGGCCAGCGCGCAGCGGTCCAGCGCGTCGAGCGCCTGGGTCAAGAGTTGGCGCGCCTGGGCGCGGGCGCCGTCGAGGCCGAGCAGTGAGACATAGGTGGGCTTGTCACTCGCGGCATCCTTGCCGGCCGTCTTGCCCAGCGTCTCGGAATCGGCGACGACGTCGAGGATGTCGTCGACCACCTGGAAGGCCAGCCCCACGGCCGCGCCGTAGTCGCGCAATGCCGCGAGGCTTTCAGGCGCGATCACATCACCGCAGGCCGCGCCCATTTCCACGCTGCCCTGCAGCAACGCACCGGTCTTCAGGCGATGCATGTTGCGCAGCTGTGCTTCGTCGAGCGCGACGCCCACGCTCGCAAGGTCGATGGCCTGCCCGCCCGCCATGCCTTGGCTGCCCGCGGCGCGCGCCAGCAAACGGCAGAGGTTGGCCTGGACTTCGGCGGGGATGCCGCTTGCATCGGGCGTCAGCAGTTCGAAGGCCAGCGCCTGCAGGGCATCGCCGGCCAGGAGCGCGTCGGCTTCGCCGAACTTGACGTGCACCGTGGGCTTGCCGCGACGCAGGACGTCGTTGTCCATGCACGGCAGGTCGTCGTGCACGAGCGAATAGGCATGGATCAATTCAACGGAACAGGCGGCGCGCAGCGCCGCCTCCGCGTGACCGCCGACGGCCTCGCTGGCCGCGAGGACCAGCAGCGGGCGCAAACGCTTGCCACCGTCGAGCACCGCATAGCGCATCGCATCGCCGAGCTGGACCGGTGCGTCGATGCCGACCCAGTCCGACAGCGCAGACTCGACGCGCGCGAGCAGTGGCTCGCTCCACGCTGCGAGACGGGCGGCGTCCCACCGCAGGGTTTCGGTTTCGGTGACTGTCATTCGGACGCCCAGACCTTGAGGCTGCCCGCGTCGAGCACCTTGATCTGGTCTTCGACCGCTTGCAGCTTGTCGCGGCAGAACGCGAGCAGCGCCGCGCCTCGCTGGTAGCTGCCGAGCAACTGGTCGAGCGGCAACTGGCCCGATTCGAGTTCGGTGACGAGTTGTTCGAGTTCCTGGAGACCGGCTTCGTAGGACGCCGGCAGTGCTCCGGTATCGGGCGCGGCAGGCGTTGGCGGCTGGGAAGAAGAAGGCACCTTGGGCATGCGGCGTTCGTGGGTGAAACCCGGCATTTTAGGGCGGGGGGCCGATTCGCATCCCGGGGGTACAATCCGCGTCTCTTTCAGGGCCGGCAGTTGTCGGCCCATTTCTTCGGGCCGTCGCAAGCCTTAGACGGCAGCCTTCCGTTCTTTCTCTCTCCCTGTGGGGAGCTTGGTCAGGTCACCCATGTCTGATTTAAGTCTTCAACTGCAGCAGGCTTCGAGCCAACTCCCGGTTTCCGCGTATTTTGACGAGACGCTCTATGCCCGCGAGCTGCAAACGCTTTTCGCCGCCGGACCGCGCTATGTCGGCCACCGGCTCGCGGTACCCGAACCGGGCAACTTCCACACCTTGCCCCAGGAGCACCAGGGGCGCGCGCTCGTTCACACGCCCAAGGGCGTCGAACTCATATCCAACGTCTGCCGCCACCGCCAGGCGCTGATTCTCCAGGATCGCGGCCAGCTCGATGCCAGGAGCGGCGGCAACATCGTCTGCCCCCTGCATCGCTGGACGTATGCCGCCGCAGACCCGCGAACGACCGGCATGCTGATCGGCGCGCCGCATTTCGATCAGGATCCCTGCCTCAACCTGCACAACTATCCGCTGACGGAGTGGAACGGCCTTCTTTTCGAGAAGAGCGCGACCGGCAAGGGCCGCGACGTCGCAGCCGATCTGGCGAACCTCGGCGCCCGCGCGGACCTCGACTTCGAGGGCTATGCACTCGACCGCGTCGAACTGCACGAGTGCAACTACAACTGGAAGACCTTCATCGAGGTCTACCTCGAGGACTACCACGTCGGTCCCTTCCACCCTGGGCTCGGCAGCTTCGTCACCTGCGACGACCTGCGCTGGGAATTCGGCCGGCATCACTCCGTGCAGACGGTCGGCGTCGCCAACCGGCTTGGCCGCGCCGGCAGCCCGGTCTACCAGCGGTGGCAGGAACAGTTGCTCAAGTACCGCGACGGCAAGCCGCCGAAGTACGGCGCGATCTGGCTCACCTACTACCCGCACGTGATGGTCGAGTGGTATCCGCACGTGCTCACGGTCTCCACTCTGCATCCCATCGGGCCGCAGAAGACGCTCAACATGGTCGAATTCTTCTACCCGGAAGAGATCGTCGCGTTCGAGCGCGAATTCGTCGAGGCGCAGCAGGCCGCCTACATGGAAACCTGCGTCGAAGACGATGAAATCGCCGAGCGCATGGACGCCGGCCGCCGCGCGCTGATGCTGCGCGGCGACGACGAGAGCGGCCCCTACCAGAGCCCGATGGAAGACGGCATGCAGCAATTCCACGAGTGGTACCGCCGCGAAATGGCGAGCTAGTGCAAGCGCTCTGGATGGTGCTGGGCGCACTGATCTTCGCCTCGATGGGCGTGTGCGTGAAGTTCGCCTCGGCATGGTTCTCCAGCGCCGAACTGGTGTTCTATCGTGGCCTCATCGGTATCGTGTTTCTCTGGGTGCTCGCGCGCAGCCGCGGCGTCACCCTGGGCACGCGCTACCCCGGCATGCACGCATGGCGCAGCATGATCGGCGTGGTGTCGCTGGGCGCATGGTTCTTCGCGATCGCCCACATGCCCCTGGCTACCGCGATGACGCTCAATTACATGAGCAGCGTCTGGATCGCCGCCTTCCTGGTCGGCGGCGCCCTGCTCGCGTGGGTGCCGGTGCCGGGCCGCGATGGCAGCGTGCCGCGGCCGCCGCTGCAGGGCCCGCTGGTCCTCACGGTGCTCGCCGGATTCGGCGGCGTCGTGCTGATGCTCAAGCCCACCGTCGGCGACAGCCAGGGTTTCGCTGGACTGCTGGGCCTCTTGTCGGGGCTCACGGCCGCCTTCGCCTACATGCAGGTGGTGGCACTGTCGCGGCTCGGCGAGCCTGAGGCGCGCACGGTCTTCTACTTCGCCGTGGGGTCCGCCGTCGCGGGCGGCCTCGGCACTCTCCTCGGGCCGTTCACCCCTTTCAGCGAATGGACCTGGGGCCATGCCATCTGGCTCCTGCCTGTCGGTGTGCTCGCGGCCCTCGGCCAGCTTTGCATGACACGCGCGTACGCCACCGCCAAGACGCAAAGCGGTACGCTTCTGGTTGCCAATCTCCAGTATTCGGGCATCGTCTTCGCAGCGATGTACAGCGTGCTGCTGTTCGGCGACCGCATCGACGTGTCGGGTTGGTGCGGCATGGGGCTGATCGTCGCAAGCGGCATTGCGGCCACCGTGCTGCGCCAGCGTCAGTTGCCGAAGGCGCCGGCCGAGGAACATTGAAGGAACTCGCATGTACACGACCCTCATCACCGCGGAACAACTGAAGGCCCAGCAGTCGGGCGATGCGCGCCTGATGGTGTTCGACTGCACCTTTGACCTGATGAAGCCCGAGGCGGGCGCGCAGCAATACCGCGCTGCACACGTTCCCGGCGCCGTGTACGCCAATCTCGACACCGACCTCAGCGCGAAGCACGGCGTGGCCGGAGCGCACGGCGTGGTCGTGGCGAAAGACGACGGCCCGCCCGCCTCCGGCGGCCGGCACCCGCTGCCGAGCCGTGAGAAATTCGCGGCCTGGCTCTCCAGCGTCGGATTCGCCAACGACATGCAGGCAGTGGTCTACGACCGCAACGGCGCCAACTACTGCGGCCGGCTCTGGTGGATGCTCAAGTGGATGGGCCACGATGCGGCAGCTGTGCTCGATGGTGGATTGCAAGGCTGGCAAGCGGCGGGCGGCGCCGTCACCAACCGCGAGGAGCCTTCGCACTTCCAATCGAATTTCGTCGCCGGCAAGCCGCTGCTCACGCTCGTCGACACGCGGACTGTGGCCAAGCGCCTCGAGCAGACTGACCAGACACTGATCGACGCCCGCGCGGCGCAACGATATCGCGGCGAGGTGGAACCTCTGGACCCGATCGCCGGTCACATCCCGGGGGCCTTGAACCGGCCCTTTGCCGAGAACCTCGGTCCTGACGGGAAGTTCAAGCCGGCCGCGCAACTGCGCGCCGAATTCGAATCATTGCTGGCAGGCCGGGATCCCTCCACGGTCGTCCACCAATGCGGCAGCGGCGTGAGCGCGGTGCCCAACCTGCTCGCGATGCAGATCGCGGGACTCGGTCCGACCGCGCTCTATGCCGGCAGCTGGAGCGAGTGGAGCAACACGCCGGGGCTGCCGACCCGGCAAGGCGCACAACCATGATATTGATGAGTCGGCCGCTTCTTTCGCTCACACTGACCGCTTTCCTCGCCACGCCCTTCACCGCCCTCGCCCAGACCCAACGATCCCACGTGCATGGGCAGATCAAGCTCGATGTCGTCATCGAAGGCCCCACTGTCGTGATCGAGATGGATTCGCCGCTCGACAACTTCGTGGGCTTCGAGCGTGCGCCCCGCACCGACGCCGAGAAACAGACCGTCGACAACGCCATCGCACAACTGCGCGCGGCCGACCAGCTCTTCAAGATCGACCCCACCGCCAACTGCAAGCTCGGCCCGGTCACGCTGCGTTCCGCGCCGCTGGGCCTCGGCAAGACCGAGGGCGACGCCACCGAAGGTCATGCCGATCTCGACGGCACCTTCGCCTTCAATTGCACCAACGCCGCAGCGGCGAAGTTCATCGACATCGGCCTGTTCGGCGCCTTCAAGGGTCCGCGCCAGATCGAGGCCCAGATCGCATCGCCGCAAGGCCAGTTCAAGCGAACGCTGAAGCGGCCGGCCGAACGCCTGGCCTGGAGCAAGTGAACCGGCCTGTGAATTTCGTTCTCTCGGCAGAAGCGTTGCGCTTCAGCTGGCCTGGCGCCAAGGCGCCTTGCATCGACATCGAGCGGCTCGACATTGCCACCGGCGAAGCCGTGTTCCTGCACGGCCCGAGCGGCTGCGGCAAGAGCACGCTGCTGTCGTTGCTGGCCGGCGTGCTGGTGGCCGAAGCCGGGCGCGTCGCGCTGCTAGGGCACGATTGGGCCGCACTGTCGGGCGCTACGCGGGACCGCCTGCGGGTGGCGCATGTGGGCTACATCTTTCAGCAATTCAATCTGCTGCCTTATCTCAGCGTGCTGGACAACGTGATGTTGCCTTGTCGCTTTTCGGCACGGCGCATGGCCCAGGCCACGCGCGATGGTGCCGCGCGGTCGCAGGCCGAACATTTGCTCGCGCAGATGGGACTCGACGCCAGTCTGTGGCACCGCCAAGCGATGCAGTTGTCGGTTGGCCAACAGCAACGCGTGGCCGCCGCGCGCGCGCTGATCGGCCACCCCGAAATCGTGATCGCTGACGAGCCGACTTCCGCGCTCGACGAAGACCGGCGCGAAGCCTTTCTCGACGTGCTGCTCGCTGCCTGCAAGACGAACGACAGCGCGCTCGTCTTCGTGAGCCATGATCAGCGCATCGCTGAACGCTTCTCGCGCCACGTGCTGCTTCCGGAGATCAATCGCGCGGCGTCCGGGGAGCCCGCATGACCGCGTGGGGGAACGCATGACGGCACTCTTCGCTATCGCATGGCGCAGTGCCTGGAACCGCCGTTTCACGCTCGCCCTCACCGTACTTTCGATCGCGCTGTCGACCTTCCTCTTACTCGGCGTCGAACGCATCCGCACAGAGATGCGCGAGAACTTTTCATCCTCCGTGTCGGGCACCGACCTGATCGTCGGGGCGCGCACCGGCTCCACGCAATTGCTGCTGTATTCGGTGTTCCGCATCGGCGCCGCCACCAACAACGTGCAATGGAAGAGCGTGCAGGCGCTCGCCGCGCACCCTGGCGTGGATTGGGTCGTTCCGCTCTCGCTCGGCGATTCGCACCGCGGCTTCGCGGTGCTGGCGACGACGCCCGAGTATTTCGAGCATTTCCACTACGGCAACCGCCAAGCGCTGCGCATGCGCGAAGGCAAGCCCTTCAGCGAACTTTTCGATGCGGTGGTAGGCGCCGAGGTGGCTGACAAGCTGGGCTACCACGTCGGCCAGAAGATCACGCTTGCGCACGGCAGCGGCGAGCTCGATGTCTCGGATCACGCAGACAAGCCTTTCACGGTCGTCGGCGTGCTCGAGCGCACCGGAACACCCGTCGATCGCACGGTGCATATCGGGCTTCCGGCAATGGAAGCCATCCATCTCGAATGGGTGGGCGGCGCGCCCATGCCGGGGGTGAAGATTCCGGCCGAGCAGGTGCGCAAGTTCGATCTGACACCCAAGAACGTGACGGCCGCGCTCGTCGGCCTGAAGAATCGCGCCGCGGTGTTCTCGGTGCAGCGCTGGGTCTCCACCTACACCGGCGAACCGCTGATGGCCATCTTGCCGGGCGTCGCGCTCGACGAACTGTGGAGCGTGATCGGCATCGGAGAAAACGCGCTGCTGCTGATGTCGGCGCTCGTCGCGCTGGTCAGCCTCGCGGGGTTGGTTTCGGTCGTGATGGCGAGCTTGAACGAACGTCGCCGCGAACTGGCCGTGCTGCGCGCAGTCGGCGCGAGCCTTCGGCATGTCCTGGCATTGCTGGCACTCGAAGGCGCCTTGGTCACGCTGCTGGGCGTGGCGATCGGCGTCGTCTTCGCGGCACTCGGCATTGCCCTTCTTTCGCCCTGGCTCCAAGCGCAGTTCGGACTGGCCCTGCGCTTGTCCGAACCTACACTCAACGAATGGATATTGCTCGCGAGCCTGATCGCGGCGGGCTGGATTGCCAGCCTGCTGCCCGGCATTCGCGCCTATCGTCTGTCGCTTGCCGACGGACTCTCCCCAAGGATCTGAACATGACGTTGCGTCTCCCCATCTCCTTCCTTCTCGCGGTCATCGTCGCGGGCAGTGCGCTGGCGGCCGAGCCCTCGCCGCAGGCCACCTCGCCGACCAACCCGCTCGGCGGCAAGCCCGCAGACGCCAAAACCGCGCCGGGGCAGCCCCGCGTCATCTCGTGGGAAGAACTGGTGCCCAAGGACTGGGACCCGATGAAGGAACTCAAGGGCATGGACCTGAGCAAACTCGATGACAGCGACCCGCGCGCCAACGAGATGCTGATGAAGCTCCAGGAAGCGTCGAACAACGCGCCGACCAACGCCGCCATGAACGGCGTCGACGTGAAGATCCCGGGCTTCATCGTGCCGCTCGAAGAAAACAAGGGCGAGGTCACCGAGTTCCTGCTCGTGCCCTACTTCGGCGCCTGCATCCACACGCCGCCGCCGCCGGCCAACCAGATCCTGCACGTGCGTCCGAAGCAAGGCGCCAAGTTCCGCGCCATGGACACCGTGTGGGTCAGCGGCAAGCTGCAGACCGTGCGCAACGATTCGATGATGGGCGTGAGCGGCTATCACATCACGGCCGACGACGTCACCAAATACACCGGCGGCGCGAAGTAGCACCGGCTACAACGGCATCGTCATGAAGATGCGGGACACGGCGCCTCCGATGTGCCACCATGACGCGATCCATCGTCCAAGGAGAACGCCATGTCCAGCCACGTCTACAAGCTCATCGAACTCACAGGCTCATCACCCACCAGCAGCGACGACGCCGTCAAGGCCGCCATCGCCAAGGCCGGCGATTCGGTGCGCAACATCCAATGGTTCGAAGTGACAGAAACCCGCGGCCACGTCGTCAACGGCGAAGTAGCCCACTGGCAAGTAACCATCAAAGTAGGCTTCACCCTGGAAGCGTAGAACACTAGGGGCCGCGCGCGGCGCGCCCCCTTCCAGGGCCGCCGCGGAACCGGCTTCGCCGGGCCGCAGGCGGCGCCCCCGATAGGGGGTTGGCGAAGCGACACGAAGTGCGCGCAGCCTGGGGGCGAGTTCAATTCCAGGGGCGAACTCAATCAGGTGCCTGGATCACCCGATCGAACTCTTCGTCAGCCAGCACGTTGTCGGCATCGAGTTCGCTCGCGTCCGTGAGGTCGATGCCGGTTTCTTCGGACAGATCCTCTGTCGCCTCGGCTTCGAGTTCGGACTCGTCGAATTCGTCTTCCGCGTCCTCGGGCAAGGTGTCTTCGGTTTCGTCGATCTCAGGTTCGTCTGCGGCTTCTCCGGGACGCAGAGGGGGGTCGGCGCTGATCATGATCGGACTCCTGGCTGACTGATGTTTCGCATGATGCACCCCAAGTGTGAGCCCGGGTCGAATCAGCCGCTTGAGCCAAGGGGCAACAGATGTTTCAGAACGTGCGTTGTGTGTCCATTCAATGCTTGTGGCCGGATGCCTCGTGCGGGGCATCCGCACCCGCATCGCCGTGGTCATGGCCGTGCTCGCCGTGCGCGAGCCGGCTCACCAGCGTGACGAGTGCAATGCCGATGACCAGCCAGACGATCTGCATGGCCGTCTGGCGCGAGGGCAGGCGCTTCTGGAGTTGCGGGATCAGGTCCGCAAGCGCGACGTACACGAAGCTGCTGGCCGCCAGCACCAGGAAATACGGAAGCCAGTCGTGGAGCCGGTCGACCAGCCACCATCCGGCCACGCCGCCGAGCGCGGTCATGGTCCCGGCCAGCGATACCTTGACCAGCGCGGCCCGCTGATTCGCCGAACTCTGGCGCAGCACGACGAGATCGCCGATGTGGTGCGGCACCTCGTGCGCCAGCACCGCGACCGCCGCCACAAGACCCAGACGCAGGTCGGCGATGAAAGCCGATGCGATCAGGATCCCGTCGCCGAAGCAATGCACGCTGTCGCCGGTCAGGACGGCCCAGCCGCCGCTTTTGGCGGTGCGGGCATGCGAGTGATCGTGCGAATGGGAATGGCCGTGATCGTGGCCGTGATCATGTCCCTGGTCGTGCGCATGCCCGTCGTCCGCGTTGCCATGATGATGTTCGTGCCCGTGATGCCAGAGTTCGGCCTTGTCCAGCAGGAAGAAGAAGACCAACCCGAACAGCAGCACGCCGAACAACACGCCGGGCTCGATCCGGCTTTCGAAGGCTTCCGGCAGCAGGTGCATGAAGGCAGTGGCCAGGAGCGCACCCGCCGCCAGGCTCAACAGATGCTGCGGATTCACACCGCCCTCGCCATCTCTCACACCCACGCGCAGCAAAAAGGCAGCGATCCAGACACTTCCGATGCCGGCGACCAGGGTCGCGGCGATGATGGCTAACAAATTCATGACGGCTTGGCGCGTTGTTGTCAAAACAAAAGCCGTCCATCGGACGGCTTTCGCTGGAAAGCGGCTGGCGGATGCGGTCAGTCCACACCGTCGGCTTTGACGTCCTCGCGGCCGGCGATCCGGCTGCAAGGGCGGCTTTCATCTTATCAACCGTGTCAAGCGAAATGACTTGCCAAAGCGTGACGCGGGGCCGCGGACGTCCCGCCATAGGCCCGCGCTGCCAGCGCCGACGCCAGCACGATCGCCGGATCCACGAGCCGCAGACCTTCGACCGCCGCCGAGCCCTGCAGGCCCAGCGGAATCTCGGTGCAACCCATCACGATGGCGACCGATCCATGCCGATTCGCCAGTTGCAGGGCCACTTCGGCGAAGCAGGACTCTGCCAGCGCCATGTCACCCGCCTTCACGCCTTCATAGATCCCCCGCATGAGAATCTGTCGCTCGTCGGTCGACGGCAGGTGGCAGGCCAGCCCGGCGTCGGCCATGGCCTTTTCGTAGAGGCCGACGCGATAGGTACCTTCAGTCGCCATCAGCGCCACGTCGCGCACCCCCTGCGCCGCGAGGTGCGCCGACACCTCGCGCGCCACATGCAGGATCTCGATGTTCGGAAAGCGCGTCTGCAATGCGCCATGCCAGGCGTGCGCCGTGTTGCATGCAATGGCGACGGCACGGCTTCCGAGCGCGGCAAGACGGCCCAGCGCCTGGAGCATCGGTTCGAGCGGCTGGTGCGCGCCCAAGCCGGAGGAATCGAGCGCGTTGCTGCGATCCGGCACCGGAACCTGGGCCAGCCAGTGCTCCGGAAAAGCCTGGTCGCTCACCGCCTCTCCCCGCGCGCGCATCAGGCGTGCGCAGGCGTCCACGAAGAGGCGCACGAAGTCCGCGCCGGCCGCGGGCCCCATGCCTCCGAGGATGCCTACCGTGTGTGTCACAGCCCTTGGCAGCGCTCAGGTCGCTGGCTTGTCGCTGGGGGTTTTGATGTTTTCGCGGAGCTGCGGGCTCATCGGCAGGCCGAGCGACGTACCCCTCGGCGGGATCGGCTGCATGAACCACTTGTCGTACATTTTTTCGAACTCGCCGCTCTTCATGAGACCGATGATGGTGTCGTCCACCACCTTCTTGAAGGCTGGATCGTCCTTGGGCAGCATGCATCCGTAGGGCTCGACCTGCAACGCGTCGCCGACGACCTCGAAGTCGCCCGGATTCTTGGCGTTGGCGATCTGTCCGAAGAGCAGGATGTCGTCCATCGCAAAGGCCACCGCCCGATCGGACTCGACGAGCAGGAAGGCGTCGGCATGGTCCTTCGCGAGCACGATGTCCATGTCGAGGTTCTTCTCGGTGTTGTACTTGCGCATGACCAGCGCGTTGGTGGTGCCGGTGGTGGTGGCGACGGTCTTCTTGGCCAGGTCCGGGTAGTTCTTGACCTTCGAGGACTTCTTCACGAGCAGGCGGGTCCCGGTGTAGAAGTGATTGATCGCAAACCCAACGTCCTTGCCGCGCGCGGTGTTGTTGGTGGTCGAGCCGCATTCGAGGTCGATGGTGCCGTTCTGCAGCAGCGGAATGCGATTCGCCGATGTCACCGGCATCAGCGCGACTTCGAGATTGGGCTTGTTGAGCTTCTTCTTGACCGCATCCACCACCGCATTCGAAAGCTCGACCGAGAAGCCGATAGGCTTGTTGCCGTCCAGGTAGCTGAAAGGCACCGACGACTCGCGATAGGCCAGCGTGATCTTGCCGGACTCGGCGATCTTTGCGAGGGTGTCAGCGGCCTGCGCTCCCGTCGCGGCGGCGGTGAGCAGGACGGCGGCCATCAATGCGGAAAGTTTCATGCGAGCCCTTTCGGTGATTTGAATATGCAACGGAGTGTAGGAAGCATTCATGCCCCGGTCACAATTCCTTTTGCACGCACGCCCATGTCCAAATGTTATGGATACGGCATCCCATGAGCTTTGGCTATGGGCCGCGGCGCTTTCGGCATTTCCCGGCGGCGCCGCATCGCCCTAGAGTCGACGTATCCGAACAACAAGAGGGAGAACGTGATGCACGTGTGCGTGCTGGGCGCCGGCATCGTCGGTCTGGCCACCGCATGGCAACTGAACCGGCAAGGCTTCGAGGTCAGCGTGATCGACCGTGCGGCGCCGGGCGCCGGCGCGAGCGGTGGCAATGGCGCGCAGTTGAGCTATTCCTACGTGCAGCCGCTGGCCGATCCGTCGATCTGGCGGCAGTTGCCCAAGCTGCTGCTGTCGCCCGCCTCCCCGCTCAAGCTGCGTCCGCAGCTCGATCCCCTGCAGTGGCGCTGGGGCATGGCTTTTCTCGCGGCCTGCAATGCGCAGACTTCGCGCGATACGACGGCCCGGCTTCTGACGCTGGCGGCAGAGAGTCGCAATGCGTTCGAGGAAATGCGCGCCGACATCAACCCTGATTGCGACTTCTCTGCGACCGGCAAGCTCGTGCTGTACGCGAGCGAATCGTCGCTCGAAGGCGCCCACCGTCAGCTCGAACTGCAGCGCACGATGGGCAGTGACCAGCGCCTGGTCACGCCGGACGAATGCGTCGCGATCGAGCCGGCCCTGGCGGACTACCGTGGCCAGATGGCGGGCGCGGTCCACACGCCAAGCGAATGCGCGGCGGACTGCCTCAAGGTGTGCACGGAACTCGTGCGAGCACTGAGCGCGCGCGGCGTGCGCTTCGTCCTGGGTACCGAGATCACCGGCTTCGACGTGCGCGGCGGAAAGGTCGCCGCAGTCCGCACCGGCGGAGGCGATGTCGCTGCAGATGCCTTCGTCATGGCGCTGGGAACGGCATCGAACCGGCTCGGCCGCCAGCTGGGCGCCTACCTGCCGGTCTATCCGCTCAAGGGCTACAGCATCACGGTAGATGTCGATTCGTCGCCGGGCGCGGCGCCCCGGGTGAACGTGACCGACAGCGCCCGGAAGGTCGTGTTCGCCCGCATCGGTTCGCGTTTGCGGGTGGCCGGGATGGCCGAGTTGGTCGGCCATGACGCGAGCATCCCGGCGACGCGCATCGAGACGCTCGCAGAGGCGACCCGTGCCGTGTTTCCGCGCGCGGGTCGATTGGAATCACTGCACCCCTGGACCGGCATGCGGCCGGCTACACCGACGGGCGTGCCGATCATCGGCCGACTGGCAGGTGCCGCCCCGCGCAACATGCTGTTCAACACCGGCCACGGCGCACTGGGATTCACCCTCGCCTTTGGCTCCGCGCAGCAGATCGGGCGCGATCTGGCCGGCTGATCACTTCGCCGGCGTGGTGCCGGGCGGGAAGCCGGCGAACATCTTGTCGAGCGCGGCCTGCAGCATCGCCGTCATGCGGGCCGGATCGTCCTGCAACGTGCCGCTGGCTGTGCCACGCCACAGCGCCGTCTTGCTCTTGCCCTCGAACATGTCGACGACGAGCGTTCCCACTTCAAAGGTGTCGACCGTCGTCCGCGACGAACTCGTCGCCGGTCCGAAACCGCCCCATGAGTATCCGAAGTTGTTGTAGGTGGTGTTGAAGGTCTGCCGTTCGGTGCTCGTCACATGGGCGGCCACGTGAACGTCGCCGTTGGGAACGAGCTTCCATCCCCTGGCCTGCAGGCGTGAATCGATGCCGTCGACGATGCGTTGCTGCATCAACGGCGATCCGCCGTCGGGCCGGGCGATCCAGCTGTACGTCTGGAATCGGGTGAAATTCGCACCGGGGTCGAAATCGATCTTGACGCTCGGCGAGGTCGCGCAAGCCGACAGGAGCACAGCGAGGACCAGCGCGGCGAATCGTCTCATCATGTTGACTCCAATGCATCGATGTGAAGTCCGGCCAGTTTAGCCGTGGCTCAGGCGCGCGCGAACACCAGCACCGAGTTCGTGCCGCCGAAGGCGAATGAATTGCTGATCGCCGCTTCGAGGCGAGGCGCCGATGCACCGGATGCCGGCGTCAGGTTCAGGTTGCAGTCGGGGTCCATCACGCTGCAATGCGCGTTGGGAGGCAGCTCGCGTCGTTGCAGCGCCAACACGGTGACGACCGCCTCGAGCGCGCCGGCAGCACCGAGGAGGTGGCCGTGCAATGCCTTGGTCGAGCTGACGCTCAGTTGGTCGAGATCGCTGCCCCAGACGTCCGCCAGCGCCTCGCGCTCCACCACATCACCGATCCGCGTGGCCGTGCCGTGCGCGTTGCAGTAGCCGATGTCCCGGGGCTGCAATCCGGCCTGGCGCAAGGCTTGGCGGATGGCGCGCGCCTGGCCGTGCGCATCGGGCTTGGTCAGGTGCGAGGCGTCGCAGCTCTGGCCCCAGCCGGCCAGCATGGCGCGGATGCGTGCGCCGCGCCTGCGCGCTCGTTCGGCCGATTCGAGGACGAGAAAGGCGGCGCCCTCGCCGAGCGCGAAGCCCTTGCGATCGCTCGCGAACGGGCGGACCGCCGACGCCTCCTCGCCGGGCGCGAAGCTGGCGAGCGTCTGCATTGCCTGCCATGCCATGACGACACCGGGCACTATCAGCGCCTCGCTGCCGCCGGCGATGGCCAGGTCGACGTCGCCTCGCTGGATCGCCTTCGCAGCCTCGGCGATGGCCACGGCCGACGAGGCGCAAGCCACCGAGTACGTCAACACCGGCCCATGGACCCGATGACGCATGGCGATGTGCGAGGCGGGTGCGTTGGGCATGAAGGCGGGAATCGTCAAGGGCGGCACGCGGCCGTTGCCGCGATAAGCCGCATCCAGAGAAGCCGCGCCGCCCATGCCGCAGCCGGCGAACACGCCGACGCGCTCGGAGTCGATATCGTCCGGGGCACCTGCAATGCCGGCATCTCGCATTGCCATGTCTACCGCTGCGACCGCAAGCTGGCTGACGCGATCCACCCCGGCGAGCTGCAGCTTGGTGAACCAGCGGGATTCGTCGAACACCACGGTCGCCGCAGCGGCGGGCTTGGGCAACTCCGGAAAAATCGGCCGGAGCGCGGAATCGCCGCGCATCAGCGCCGAGAACATCACGTCGGGGTCTTCGCCATGCGGCGCCACGACGCCCAGACCGGTCACCGCAACCTGGTTCACGTCGTCTGCGATGCTCGAACCTTGTCGACGGCGGCGGCCAACTGGGCCAGCGTATCGATGTCGGGGTCGTCGTCAGGCATCGTGATGCCGAAGCGGTCTTCGATCGCGAAAACGAATTCGACCAGGGCCAGCGAATCGAAGCCCTTCTCGCGCATCGATGCGTCGGGATCGAGTGCCGACGCTTCGATCCCGTACTTCTCGTGGATGAGATCCTGCAGTTCTTTCAGCGAACTCTGTATTGCGGTGTCAGTCGTCATACTCTGGCCGTCGACCGGCCGACGGCTATGTTGGTTGTTCCTGCCCGCAGCTCAACCCCTCCTGGGCAGTGAAATTCCATGATATCCGCTTCGACTTCGCACCCATTCGCTTCGGCCGGGGCGCCAGTGCAAGGACGGAAGGACGAAGGCGATGCCGAGCAGCGCCCCTGCAACGGCATCGAGCACCACGTGCTGCCTGACCGCCAGCGTCGAATACGCGATCGCGGCAAACCAGGCCCCGTTGACCAGCCTCAGCCATATCGGCGCCTTCGCCCCACGCAGGATGTGTTCCACCCAGATGGCCGTGAAGATCGCCACTGCCACGTGCATCGAAGGACAGGCGTTGCCGGCCGCGTCAACGCCCTGGAGGATGGCGAACCCCGGGAAGTCGGTAGGGTCCGTGGCCATCGGCGGGATCTGCGTCGGCCAGAGGTAGAACAGGCCCAGGCCGGTCAGGCATAGCGCGCCGACCCACAGGCCGTACGCGACCAGTTCCTTGAACGTGAGCTGAAGCCCCGGTGCCACGCCGATATAGACCCACAGCGAAAAATAGGCGATCAGGGCCTGCGGCTGGAACGGAATCAGAGAGTCCAACGCGGTCAAGGGCATCACCATCACCGGATTGACCGGCTGGCGAAGCAGGTGAAAGTAGCCGATGAAGAAAAGCCAGGTGAACGCGGTGGTCCCGACCACTTTCAGCAGCAGATGCCGACGAATCCGAATGCCGATGTCGACGGTCCAGCGCTGGGCCGGGTAGGACACGAGGCCCAGGTGGGGTTGATTCATGCAGTCGGCGTTTTCGGTCTTGTCGGGCGCCAAGCATGCCTGTTGCCCGCTCGAACCGCAAACGGGACTACAGAATCAACAACGCGCGGAAGTCATTGACGTTGGTATGTGTCGGTCCGGTGACCAGCAAATCGCCGATCGCATCGAAGTAGCCGTAGGCATCGTTGCGGTCGAGATGGTCGGTCAGCTTTCGGCCCGCGGCTTCCGCGCGGCGCAGGGAGTCGGGCGTGACGAAGGCACCGGCGTTGTCTTCGACCCCGTCGATGCCGTCGGTGTCGGCCGCGAGCGCCCAGATGTTTTCGCGGCCTGCGAGCGCGCCTGCGAGTCCCATGCAGAACTCGCCGGCCCGGCCTCCCCGCCCCTTTGCCTGCCCGGGTTGGCGCGGCCGGATGGTGACGGTGGTTTCTCCGCCCGAGAGGATCACGCAAGGCCTTGCGAAAGGCTCACCGCGCAACGACACCGCGCGAGCCAGCGCACCGTGCACCTTGCCGACTTCGCGGGACTCGCCTTCCATCTCGTCGCTGAGGATGTGGGCCTGGATGCCCGCCGCCCGCGCCGCCGCAGCAGCGGCTTCCAGCGACTGCTGGGGCGTGGCGATCAGGTGCGTGACGTGATTCTTGAAGACGGCGTCGTCGGGCTTGGGTGTTTCGAGGGCGCCGCTTTCGAGCCGGGCGCGCACAGGCGCTGGCACCTCGATCCGGTAGCGATGGAGGATGGCGAGCGCCTCCGCGCAAGTGCTTGCATCGGGCACGGTGGGGCCGCTGGCAATCACGGCAGGGTCGTCACCCGGAACATCGCTGATGGTGAGCGTCACCACTTGCGCGGGCCCGCATGCAGCCGCCAGTCGGCCGCCCTTGATGCGCGACAGATGCTTTCGCACGCAGTTCATTTCGCCGATGTGAGCGCCCGATTCGAGCAACTGGGTGTTGATGCGCTGCTTGTCCGCCAGCGTCAGCCCTTCCGCCGGCAAGGTCAGCAACGACGAGCCGCCGCCCGAAATCAGGCACAGCACGAGATCATCGGCCGTGAGTCCCTGGGTGAGCGCGAGGATGCGCTCCGCAGCCTTCATCCCGGCCTCATCGGGCACCGGATGCGCCGCCTCCACGATCTCGATGCGTTGGGCGAGCCCCTCCGGTCGCGGCGGAATGTGCTCGTAGCGCGTCACGACCAGCCCCGACAGCGGCGCGTCGGCCGGCCAAAGCGCCTCCAGCGCCTGAGCCATCGACGCACCCGCTTTCCCTGCGCCAAGCACCAGCGTGCGCCCTTTTGGCGGCTTCGGAAGACAGGGTCCCATGCTTGCAAGCGGCAATGCGCGCTCGACGGCGACGCGATAGAGATGTTCAAGGAATTGACGCGGCGCAGCGTGCGCGTCCGGAATCGGCGAAGTGTTCAAAGAACTCATGATCTTTCCCTTGTCTCCACACATTTTCTCAATCCCCACCCCCACCGCCCCGGCGCATTGACCAAGGGGCTACTTCGTGCTCGCTCCGCCATCGAACCATTTGCCGATCAGCGCGCGCTCGGCATCGGTGATGCCCGTCGCGTTGTTCATCGGCATGATCTTCGTCACCACCACCTGCTGGTAGACCGCCTGGGCGTGCGCCGCGACTTGATCGGGTGTATCAAGCCGCACGTTCTTCATCTGCACCTGTGCGCCGTGGCACATGTAGCAACGTTGTTCGAGCACTTTCTGGATCTCGGCGAATGCCACCTTTTGCGGCGCTGCGCTGGCTACCGGCGCGGCGACGGGCTCCGGCTTCATCCACACGATGGACAGGCCCAATACTGCGGTACCGAAGAGCGCGTACGGGATGGGATTGCGCGCGTTGCCCAGTTTGAAGCGATGGCGAACCACGAAGAACTGCCGGATCCCGGCGCCGCCCAGCATGATGAGCAGCAGCACGATCCAGTTGTATTTGTGCGTATAGGTGAAGCTGTAGTGGTTGCTCAGCATCGCGAACAGCACCGGCAGCGTGAAGTAGGTGTTGTGCACGCTGCGCTGCTTGCCGCGCTGGCCATGGATCGGATCGACCGGCTTGCCTTCGCGCAGCGCCGCGACATTCTTCCGCTGGCCGGGAATGATCCAGAAGAACACGTTGCCGCTCATGGTCGTCGCCATCATCGCGCCGACGAGGAGGAAGGCCGCGCGGCCGGCGAACCAGTGGCACGCGAGCCACGCCGCAAAGGCGATGAAGATCGCCACCAGAACGCCGACGATGGTGTCGCCGTTCTTGCGCTGGCCGAAGATCTGGCAGATGCCGTCGTAGATCATCCAGAAGACCACGAAGAAGGCCACCGCGACTGCGATGGCGGCGCCAGGCTGCCAGTCCATCTTCGATTTGTCGATCAGGTAGGTGCTGGCGTTCCACAGATAGGACATCGTGAAGAGTCCGAAACCTGTGAGCCAGGTCGAATAGCTCTCCCAGTACGACCAGTGCAGATGTTCCGGCAGCCTTTTCGGCGCCAGCGCGTATTTCTGCATGTTGTAGAAGCCGCCGCCGTGCACGGCCCACTGCTCGCCACCGACACCCTTGTCCAGGGATTCCTGGTCTTCCGGCTTTTCGAGGCTGTTGTCCAGCATCACGAAATAGAAGGAAGCGCCGATCCAGGCGATCGCGGTGATGACATGGACCCAGCGCAGCAGCAGATTGGCCCAGTCGAGGTAATAGCTTTCCATTGACTCTCAACCTTGTCGGCGTAGGGGAACGCCGCGGTATTTCGGCCTGCTCACCACTGCGGGCGCTGTAAGCAGAGATAGTGCCGCGAACGCAGGCCATGGACTGGACCTCGCTCCGCTGCGGCTTGTGGACTGAAGTGTATACACTCTTGGGAGAGAAGTTTCAGGTTTTGTGTCTCTCGACGTGCTGGAAAACCCTGAGCACCCCTCACGCAGACGGAAGCGACTGCAACAACTGTGCCGCGACGGCCACGGCGATCACCTCCGGCTCCTTGCCCGTGATGCCGGGCACGCCGATCGGGCAGGTCACGCGCGCCATCTCGTCCGCCGTGAAGCCGCGCGCTTCGAGCCGATGGCGGAAGGTCGCCCATTTCGTCTTGCTGCCGATCAGGCCGATGTACGGAAGATCGTCCTTCTCGCGCAGCCGCTTGAGACAGGCGATCACGATGTCCAGGTCCTCGGCATGGCTGAAGCTCATGATCAGCACGCGCGAGCCCGGCGCAAGTTGCGCGACCGCCTGCTGCACCGGTTCGGAGTATTCGGTTTCGATCTGCGCAGGGAGGTCATCGGGAAAGATGCCATCGCGGCTGTCGATCCAGCGCACGGAAAACGGCAACGTGGAGAGCAGCCGCGCCAGCGCCGCACCCACATGGCCGCCGCCGAACAGGGCCACCGGCTCCAGGTGTGCGAGCAGTTCGGACTGCAGCGCCTTCGCATCCGCCGCGCCGATTCGGCGGTACGACAGAAAGACAACGCCGCCGCAACATTGCCCGAGGCTCGGCCCCAACGGATAGCGACGCACGCCTTCGATGGCCGCTCCGCCTGCAAGCCAGGCGCGAGCTTCGTCGACGGCCTGGAACTCGAGTTGGCCTCCTCCGATGGTGGCCGTCAGGCCGTCGGCCCACACGGCCATCCATGTGCCCGCTTCACGCGGGGCAGACCCTTGGGTCGCTTCGACACGGACCAGAATGCCGGACTCACGCCGCAAGCGCGCAAGCAGTTCGTCGACGGCGCCGGTCATGGGCGAAACCTCCCGTTTCGGAGACCCCATTCAGTCACGGTATAACCGCGCCGATGAATTTTCAGCTCACGCCGCGCCGCCTCGCACTGGCGGCCGCCCTTGTCTCCAGCCTGTGGCTGGCCGGTTGCGGCACCGCACCACTCACCGGCACCGTACCCGGCCAACTCAGCAACGCCACCCCCGATCCGGGCGACAGCAGTCGGCCCCGGCCGCGTCCTTCCACCGCGGCAACGGCCCGCGACTACCGACGCGACGCTGCACGCCACATCTACGACATCAACAAGAGCCGCATCTACAAAGGCCAGTTGCCGCCGCTGCTCTATGCGGTGGGCACGCTGCAGGTCGATCTCGACGCGGACGGCAAGGTCGTCTCGATGCACTGGATGCGCGCGCCCCAGCATGCGCCAGAGGTGATTGCCGAGATCGAGCGCACGGTGCTTTCGGCCGCGCCCTTCCCGGCCCCCACGCGAATGGGCAAAGTGACCTGGACGGACACTTGGTTGTGGGACGAAGGCGGCCATTTCCAGCTCGACACGTTGACCGAAGGGCAACTGCAAGGCTCGGCTCAAGAGCCTCTGTAGGTAGAGTAGCTCCACGGGCTCACCAGCAGGGGCACGTGGTAGTGCTGGTCGGTGTGCGCAACGCCGAAATCCAGCGCCACGCGGTTCAGGAAATTCGGCTCCGGCAGCTTCACGCCGCGCGCCTTGAAATAGCCCGCCACGTCGAACACGAGGCGGTAGGTGCCGGTTTTCAGCGAGTTGTTGTCATAGAGCGGCCCATCGCTGCGGCCGTCGGCATTCAGCGTGAAACGCCTGACCAGCGTGGCGCGCGCGTCTTCGCCCGTGCCTTCAGTGGTGAACAGCGCAACCTCCATGCCTGCGGCAGGGGTGCCGTGCATGGTGTCCAGTACGTGGGTGCTCAAGCCCATGGAATCGCTCCTTCAGTGCATAGGGAAAATGCGGTCGACAAAAGTGTATACAGTTCCTGGCTTTCGGTCTATCATGAAAAAAATGGACTCCACCACGACCCGTGCCATCGTCGACGCACTCACCAAGGCCATTGTGGAACACCGGCTCCAACCGGGCAGCAAGCTGGCCGAACAGAAACTCGCGGACCACTTCGGCGTGTCGCGAACGCTGGTGCGTCAAGCGCTGTTTCAGCTTTCGCAGAACAAGCTGATCCGCCTCGAACCCGCGCGCGGCGCATTCGTGGCAGCGCCGGCTGTCGACGAGGCGAAGCAGGTCTTTGCGGTACGCCGCATGCTGGAGGCCGAGATGACGCGCGCCTTCGTGCGCAGCGTGACGCCGGCCAAGATCAAGGCACTCAAGGAGCATGTGGCGCTGGAGAAGGCGGCCGTCTCCGGCGAAGACATCTCGGGCCGCACCGAACTGCTCGGCGACTTTCATGTGCGCATGGCGGAGCTCATCGGCAACGCAGTGCTGGCGCAGATCCTCGGCGAATTGATCTCCCGATGCGCGCTGATCACGCTGATGTACCAAAGCGCGAGCGCGGCCGAACATTCGAACGACGAGCATGCCGACATCGTGAAGGCGCTGGCCGCCAAGGACGAGGAACGCGCCGTGCGCCTGATGACGGAACACCTGGAGCACGTCGAAGCCAACCTCACATTCGACCGCAAGGTCCCCACCCACGACATCAGCCTTGCACTGGCCTGAACGACCATGAGCATCTATGACACCACCCTTCCCTACTCTCGTGACCTCGTGGGCTACGGGCGCAATCCGCCGCATGCGCAATGGCCCGGCCAGGCTCGCATCGCCGTGCAGTTCGTCCTCAACTACGAAGAAGGCGGTGAGAACTGCGTGCTGCACGGCGACGCGGGCTCCGAGCAGTTCCTGTCGGAAATGTTCAACCCCGCGAGCTTTCCCGATCGCCACATCAGCATGGAGGGGATCTACGAATATGGATCGCGTGCCGGCGTCTGGCGCATCCTGCGCGAGTTCGAGAAGCGCGGCCTGCCGCTGACGGTCTTCGGCGTCGGAATGGCGCTGGAGCGCTATCCCGAACTGGCAGCGGCCTTCAAGGAACTGGGCCACGAGATCGCCTGCCACGGCTGGCGCTGGATCCACTACCAGGGCCTCGACGAAGCCACCGAGCGCGAACACATGCGCCTGGGCATGGAAGCCATCGAGAAGCTCACCGGCGAACGCGCACTCGGCTGGTACACCGGCCGCGACAGCCCGCGCACGCGCCGCCTCGTGGCCGACTACGGCGGCTTCGAGTACGACAGCGACTACTACGGTGACGACCTGCCCTTCTGGATGAAGGTGCGCAAGACCGATGGCGAAGTCGTGCCCCAGCTCATCGTGCCCTACACGCTGGACTGCAACGACATGCGCTTCGCGCTGCCGCAGGGCTACTCGCATGCCGATCCGTTCTTCCAATACATGAAGGACAGCTTCGACGCGCTCTACGCCGAAGGCGACGAGGCGCCGAAGATGATGAGCATCGGCATGCACTGCCGCCTGCTCGGGCGCCCCGGGCGCATCACCGCGCTGCAGCGCTTCCTGGACCATATCGCCGCACACGACCGCGTCTGGGTCTGCCGCCGGCTCGACATTGCACGGCACTGGAAGGCGGCGCACCCTTACGTCGCCACGAACGGAGACTGATCCCATGGCCCTCACCATCGACCAATTGAATGCCGCATCCACCGAAGAGGTGGTCTCGCTGCTCGACGGCGTCTACGAGCACTCACCGTGGATTGCCGAACGCGCATCGAAGGCGCGGCCGTTTCGTTCGTTGCCGCACCTGAAGCACGCGCTGGTTCAGGTCGTCACAGACGCGTCGCGCGACGAGCAACTAGGTCTGGTCCGCGCCCACCCTGAACTCGCCGGCAAGGCGATGGTCAGCAAGAGCCTGACTGCGGAATCGACCAACGAGCAGAACAAGGCGGGCCTCACCGACTGCACGCCCGAAGAGTTCGCCAAGATCCAGCAACTCAACGCCGACTACAACGCCAAGTTCGGCTTTCCCTTCATCCTCGCGGTGCGCGGACCCCGCGGCACGGGCCTGCCCAAGCGCGAGATCATCGAGACCTTCGAGCGTCGGCTGCATCACCATCCCGACTTCGAACTCGGCGAGGCGCTGCGCAATATCCATCGCATCGCGGAGATCCGGCTCGACGACAAGTTCGGCGTTGAACCGACGCTGGGCAACGACGTGTGGGACTGGCAGGAAAAACTCGCGGTGCATACGGACCCTGGCTATGCCGAAAAGGGCCAGCTCACGGTGACGTACCTCACTGACGCACACCGCGCCTGCGCGCAACAGATCGCGCAAGACATGCGCGACGCCGGCTTCGACAGTGTGACCATCGACGCGGTCGGCAATGTGGTCGGCCGCTACGAGGGCAGCACACCCGGCGCCAAGGCCCTGCTGACCGGCTCGCACTACGACACCGTGCGCAACGGCGGCAAGTACGACGGCCGGCTCGGCATCTTCGTGCCGATGGCGTGCGTTCGCGAACTCAAGCACCAGAACCGCCGCCTGCCCTTCGGCTTCGAGGTCGTGGGATTCGCCGAAGAGGAAGGCCAGCGCTACAAGGCGACCTTCCTCGGTTCCGGCGCGTTGATCGGCCATTTCGATCCACGCTGGCTCGACCAGAAGGACGCCGACGGCATCACCATGCGCGAGGCGCGGCAGCATGCCGGGCTGAAGGACGAGGACATCCCGAAGGTCCAGCGCGACCCGTCGAAATACCTCGGCTTCGTCGAAGTGCACATCGAGCAGGGGCCGGTGCTGACCGAATTCGATCTGCCGCTCGGCATCGTCACCTCGATCAACGGCAGCGTGCGCTATGTCGGCGAGGTGATCGGCATGGCGAGCCACGCCGGGACCACGCCGATGGACCGCCGCCGCGATGCCGCTGCCGCGGTGGCCGAACTGATCCTGTTTGCGGAAAAGCGCGCCACCAAGGACGGCGACTCGGTCGCCACTGTCGGCATGCTCGAAGTGCCGAGCGGCTCCATCAATGTCGTGCCGGGCCGCTGCAAGTTCAGCCTGGACCTGCGCGCGCCGAACAATGCGCAGCGCGATGCGCTGGCCACCGACGTGGTGGATGCGCTCAAGGAAATCTGCGAGCGCCGTGGCGTGCGCTACACGCTCGAGGAGACCATGCGTGCCGCCGCGGCGCCCAGCGCGCCGGAGTGGCAACAGCGCTGGGAAAAGGCCGTCGACAAGCTCGGCGTTCCCCTCTTCCGCATGCCCAGCGGCGCGGGCCACGATGCGATGAAGCTGCACGAAGTCATGCCACAGGCCATGCTCTTCGTGCGCGGCATCAATTCGGGCATCAGCCACAACCCGCTCGAATCCAGCACCAACGACGACATGCAACTGGCGGTGCAAGCCTTCCAGCTGCTGCTCGATGACCTCGCCAACGCACAAGCCGCCTGAACACCATGACCGACTACAACAAACTCGACGCCTGGATCGACGCCCACTTCGACGAGGAAGTGCGCTTTCTGCAGGAACTGGTGCGCGTACCGACCGACACGCCGCCCGGCAACAACGCGCCGCACGCCGAACGCACGGCCGAGCTGATCCAGGCCTTCGGCTTCGAGGCCGAGAAGCACGCCGTACCCGCGCAGGAAGTGAAGGACTACGGCCTCGAATCGATCACCAACCTGATCGTGCGCCGCAAATACGGCAACGGCGGCCGAACCGTGGCGCTGAACGCCCACGGCGACGTGGTGCCGCCCGGTGAAGGCTGGACGCACGACCCCTACGGCGGCGAAGTCGACAACGGCAGCCTCTACGGCCGCGCCGCTGCCGTCAGCAAGAGCGATTTCGCAAGCTTCACCTTTGCGCTGCGCGCGCTCGAAGCCGTCGCCAAGCCTGCCCAGGGCAGCGTCGAACTGCACTTCACGTACGACGAGGAGTTCGGCGGCATCCTGGGTCCGGGGTGGTTGCTCAAGCAGGGACTGACCAAGCCTGACTTGATGATCGCCGCCGGGTTCAGCTACGACGTGGTCACGGCGCACAACGGCTGCCTGCAGATGGAAGTCACCGTGCACGGCAAGATGGCGCACGCCGCAATCCCGACCACCGGTGTCGATGCGCTGCAAGGCGCGGTGCACATCCTCAATGCGCTCTACGCGCAGAACACGCTCTATCAGCAGGTGACATCGAAGGTCGAGGGCATCACGCACCCTTACCTGAACGTGGGCCGTATCGAAGGCGGAACCAACACCAACGTGGTCCCCGGCAAGGTCGTGTTCAAGCTCGACCGCCGGATGATCCCCGAGGAGAACCCCGTCGAAGTCGAAGCCGCGATCCGCAAGGTCATCACCGACGGCGCGGCGCAGATGCCCGGCATCACCGTCGAGATCAAGCGCCTGCTGCTGGCCAACTCAATGAAGCCGTCGCCCGGTAACAAGCCGCTGGTCGATGCGATTCAGAAGCACGGCCAGTCGATCTTCGGCGAGCCGATCAAGGCCATGGGCACGCCGCTCTACACTGACGTGCGGTTGTACGGCGAAGCCGGCATTCCAGGCGTGATCTATGGTGCCGGCCCGCGTACGGTGCTGGAGTCGCACGCCAAGCGCAACGACGAACGTGTCGTTCTGGAAGACTTGCGACGCGCGACCAAGGTGATCGCACGGACCTTGAGCGACCTGCTCGCCTGACGCTGCAGCGTCTTGCAGCGGCGGCCCGGGTCGCCGCTCAGGCGGCGCGCTGGCCGCTGGGCAGCAGGTAGCCGTTGCGATAGACGCCGATGACGAGCCCGCTGACGGTATCGGTGGGGCGGGCGGTCACGTATTTGCCGGCCCCGGCCTGGTACACGACGATCGTGCAGGCTGAGGTCTTGCTCAGGGTGCGGGCGACGCCGGTTGCCTGGGAAGCGGTCTGGTAGCTGTTCATTCCTTGATCTCCTTGACTGTTCGCCTCAGGCGCGAGCGACGGACAACAGCCCGTCGATCGCAAGCACCACACCTTCCTGGGCATCCTGGGTCGGCGTGCCTTCGGTCAGCAGTTTGCGGATGAGACCGAGCGTGTTGAGCAGCTCCGCTTCCATGTCGGTCAACAGCGGGATCACCTCGAACTGCGGGTACTTTCCGCGCGCACCCATCGGCCGTCCGGGCCCTGACAGGTCGACGTTGTAGCCTTCACGGATCGCTTCGCTCTGGGTTTTCATGGCGTTGAAAGTAGGTTGAACATCGCTTCGAGCGAGGCGCCGCCGGGCGCGGCGAGGATGCAGGCAGATCAGGACAACCTCACCAGTTCGGACAGACGCTTTCCCATTTCCTGAATCCGTTTCTGCTTCCCGGCAGCGCGGTGCATTGCAACGAGTTCGAGGGCTTGCGCCACGGATTCGGCACCCGTATCGCCTTCGGACGACCGATCGCGCCATTCGTCAGCCACTTTCGCCAGTTGACGGCTGCTCAGTGGCTCGGGCGGAGGGCAAGTGTCCCAGGACGCAGCCAGCGCTCGCTTCCTGTCTGCAGGAGGCAGGCTCGACCGCAACAAGCCGAGCAGGCCGGAAGCGGACCATTGCGGTTTGGGGAAGTTGTGCGATTCCATGTAATACATTGTGCCTATTCATTCGCAAGGTAACAAGATATTTCCTCAACTTTCGGCTTACTTTTCGAGGGCGGCACGCCCGACCGGCAACTTGATCTGGTCAAGGCGCTGCTGGCCTGAGCCCTCAGCGGCCCGTCAAGCCGAAGGGGCGAGGGACCTTGAACTTGCCGCCGCTTTCCGGCTTCTGCGATTTCGTGTTCTGTCCGCCCGCACCGGCTTGCAAGCCGCAATCCTTGGGCGCTGCACTGCCGAACAAGGCGGGCGCCAGCAATGAAAGCCCGCCGGTCGCCGCGGCCACGCCGACCGTCGCCGCCTCGCGCACGGTGCCCTTGGGATCGATGCTGAACTCGGGACTTTCGAGGGGCCCCTTCAGCAGCAGAAGCTGAACCAGGTTTCCCGGGTTGATATCCAGCCCTTTCTTCACCCTCGGCAAGAAGGCCAGTTCGATGGTCTGCTTCGCCAGATTGATCTCGCCGCTGGCGGCGACGGCAATCTGCGGCGTTTCCATGACGATCGAACGGTCGATCGCCGCCACGCCGTTGCGCAGCGGCAGTCGGGCGGCCAGGCACTGCACGACCAGATCATCGCGAGACGCCTGCTTCGGCAGCAGCGCATCGAACAGGCGCGCGATGATGTCCTTGTCGAGCGTCGCTGCCCGGCCTGTCAGCCCGACATTCCGCACCGACAACTGAACATCGCCATTGGACGTCCCGGCCAGGCTCCTCGGCGTGCGACCGGTCATCGCCAGCTTGAGATCGAGGTTCGCGCGCCCGCCTTTGAAATGGTTGCCGCTGCCCCATTGGGCATCGAAGTCCTCGACGGAAAGCGACCGGGCATTCAGTTGCACCTCCGTCTGCGGCGCGGCGCCCTTGCGCAGCGTGAGCCCCACTCGGCCCTGCACGGCGCCCCCGGCGGCGGTGAAAGACAACGGCTCGATCGTGAGGCGTCCCTGATCCGACACAGCGCGCGCCTGAAGCCCGGAGATCGCAGGCATCCCCGGCACGCTCAGACGGTCGACCCTGAACGCGACCCGCAAGGGGATTTCCGGCAACGCCTCGAGCGTGAGCAGCGGCGCGTCGCCGAACACCGGCGCCCGCGGCGCCTTCGCCGCAGCCGCGGGCTTGGCCACACGCCACTTGTCGAGATCGATGGCGGCGGAAGAGAGCTCCGCGTCGATGCCCGCTTTCGGCAGGCCGGTCTGCCAGGTCACGCGGCCATTCAGAACCTGCCCGGCGAGCGACAACTTCAGCGCCTCGAAGTGCCAATCGTCACCCGCGCGCCGCACGGTGGCGCTGGCATCGACCGGCATCGGCAAGACACTCGCCGCCGTCGATAGCTCGCGCAGCGCCTTCGCATCACGCGCCTGCAGAGTCAGCCGGGCCTCCAGACTCCCGGCACGCGGCCCCGTGCCCATGCTGCCGGTCGCCGAGAGCGTCGCACCCTCGGTCGTGAAGCGCACATCGAACGGCCAATCCTCCGCCCCAGCCAGGATCTTCACGACGCGGCCGACATCGCCCTCGGCCTTCCACTGCTGGGGGCCGAGCTTGAAGACGCCTGACAGGCTGTCGCGCTCGCCCTGCACTTGCAGATCGAGCGAGTCGATCGTCATCTCGCGTGACTCTGCCTTGCGCACATTGCGATAGGTGATGTGCGCGCCTGAAACGAGGAAGCGGTCCATCTCCAGCAACGGCGCGGGCTTTCCGCTGGCATGGGGAGGCGGCGCGAACTGCCAGTTGAAATGCCCTGCGCCGTCGGCTTCAAGCAGTATCTCTGCGTCTTCCACTTCGGCGCTCAGGATGCGCACTTGCCGGTCGAGCAAATCCCTCAGTGAAATGTCGAAGGCCGCGCGTCGGAATCGCAACATGTCGGGTTGCGAACCCCAGTCGACGTTGGCAAGCACCACATCGTTCGCACGCACAGCGATGGTCGGGAACAAGCGGATCGACAGATCGCCGTCGATGCGGAAAGCGCGTCCGGTCGCGGTGCTCACCTCTTCCGCGAGCATCGCCGAAATGCGCTCCGGCGGGTACGCCTGCCGGAGTGCGAAAGCAGCCGCCACCAACAGCACCACGACAACGCCCAGCACGATGGCAGCAATGCGCCAACCGCGGTGTTTCGGGCCGCGCGAAGCATCGAGTTGTGCCGCCGAAGACACCTTGCCCTCCTCCTATTTCTGGAATGCCGCCAGCGGCATCCTGATTTCCGTGAGCTTCCAGTCGACAAATCCGCTGCGCTCGAACACCAGGCCGAGTCGTTCGGCGTTGGGCTGGTCGGGCTTGGCAGGATCCACAGCATAGGCCGTCATCCTGCTCGCGCCTTCTCGGTCAATGATCCAGTTGGCTTTTTTCTCTGACTTCCCGATCGCTGCGCCATCGGCCTGCGGAGCCGGTGGGGTGGTCCCCCCAGGTGCCGGCACAGGACTGGGCGCGGGCTGGGCCAGCTTGCCGTGGGTCATCGCGGCCATGACCGTTTCGGGACGCACCATCGCATCCACGAGTTGATTGACCACGCCAAGCCCGATAAGGCTGCCCAGTGCGGCAAAAGGATTGTCCGAATCCTTCTGCACACCCAGCTTCTGCGCCACCAGGGCCGAAAACTGACCCTTGAGGCTTTCCCGCACCTTGGGGTAGTCGACATGCTGATTGAAGGCCTCGGCATCGGCGTTCTGCGCGGCCGTCTGCAGTTGGCGCACGGCCAGGAAAGGCGACCAGTACCAATAGGCCGCGAGGGCCAGCACAAGGACCAGGACAACTGCAACGAGACTTTTGAATTTCATGCGGGCCATTCTGCAACGGCCCGATTTCAACGCTCTCACTGACGGCTCAAGGACCGATCAAGGCCGTCGCGACCCCCGCGGCGCCCGACGCGACGAGCCCGAGCGACCAGACGATATCCAGATCGAGCCAGGTGGCCCGCAGCACCTGCAATCCCAGATAGCGATAGACGACCCACGCGGCGCCGAGTCCTGCGCCAATCATCGCGGCCGTGTGAACCAGCGAGACCATGACGGCGGTCCCGACGCTGGAACGCATGAACGCCATCAAGGCCGCATGGCCGATCGGACCGGACTGAGCAGCCGTCTCCGCTGCGGGCGATTCGCACAGCCCCAGCAGAATCGGCAAGAGCATCAGCGCGGCCCCGTGCGCGGTGGCCATGAGGAAGGACCACAGCGCCACCTGCGTCGGTCGAATGCGCCCCAGCCAGCGATGGCGATGACGCAAGAGCAGGCGCGACAGGCCGGACGCCAGCACCAGCAGGCCCGCCACAATGCGGATCTGCTGGCCCCACTGCAGCATCCACGTGAGCACCGCGAAGGGCACCAGGACGAGCGCCATGGCCAGCAGATGGCCGGCGCCGAGCGGAAGCCACGTCGCGAAGACCGCCGTGTCGCGCTTTTCGCCGAGGCCGTTCGCCACCGCAAGCGGCCAGCCCATCGCCGGGTTCAGGCCATGGAAGACGCCAAAGGCGATCACGCCGAACCACAAGGACGCGGTCGCGACGGAACTCACGGCGAACCCGGAACGATCGATTTCATGCCGACGGATAACAGAAGGAATCCGTCGAGCAATCGCCGCCCTGCAACCGGATCTGGTGCGCGCCGTAGTCCGCGCCGAAATCGACGACGAACTTCTTGTCGAGCTCGATGCCGCCATCCTTGCCGACGTTGCACATGACTTGTCGCCCAGGGATGCCGTCAGGATAGAACTGAGCATCCCACTTGCTGTAGAGCGAGTTGGTGAAGTACACGCGCTTGCCGTCGCGACTGATCTCCGTCATCTGCGGGCCGCCGCCGAAAGCCGAGCCGTTCGGGTGCGGCGTGTGCTTCGCGATGCCGCCGATGCGTACGCTGCCGGCGAGTTTGGGATTGATCGGATCGGACACGTCGTACTGCCGCAGTTCGCCGGTGCCCCAGCACGCCACGTAAAGAAAGCGATCGTCCAGCGAGAGGTCGATGTCGCTGATCAGCGGCGGGACTGCGCCGAAGCCTTTCAGCAGCTCCGGCAAGACCGACGCATCGGCAGGCTCGGGCGGAATGACCGCCGTCTTCTTCGCGTGGAAGGTCCCGCCTTCGCGCCACCACGTCCAGATCGAGCCTTCGAGATTGGTGGTGTCGACCACCACGCCGACAAAGCCGTACTCGCGCGTCGGGTCGTGCGCAGGCCGGACCTCCAGCGCCATCTGGTGATTCGCGCCCAGATCGATGCTCTGCGCATGACGGCGCGCGCGCAGGTCCCAGAAGTGAAGCTGATGCCCATAGCGATTGCCGAGCAGGTCCTCGGCCACGATGCCGTTCTCGAATTGCGGCGGCAAGCCCCATTCGCTGGACACCATGTAGTCGCGCGGCAGGTTCCACCAGAAGTCGTAGTGCAGCTTCTGCGGCCCGCGCTCGATCTCCCACTTGCCGAGCACCTCGAAGCTCTCGCAGTCCATCAGGAAGACGCCCGGCGGCCCTTGCGTTCCATCCGGGCCCGCACCGCCGAGCGTGCTGATGTAGAGCCCCTCCGGTCCGCAATGCACCGTGTGCGGGCGTGAATAGCCGGTCTTGCGAATCACCTCTTCGGGCTCGATGACGCGGGTGATCGTCGGGCGCGTGGGATCGGGCTGCGTGTCGACGACATAGATGCGCGACGAGCGGATGCCGGGGATGATGAGATAGCGCCGCTTCAGAAAGGCATGGCCTGACATCGGCGCCAGTGCCGAACTGCAGGCGTTCCAGCCAAAGTGGTGGAACTCGTCGCCGCGGTTCGGCATGTCGAGCCGATGCAGGACGGTGCCGTAGGTGGCGGAGGCCGGATCGACATCCACGACGGCCAGCGCATCAGGGCGCGAAGCATCCGGTGACAGCAGCGCGGTGTAGGCGATGCGCTCGGGCTCGGCCTCCATTGCCAGTCGGGGCGACGGATGAAAGGTCGGATCGGTACGCAGAGATTCAAGCATGGCGAGGCTCCTGCAGCAACGTCGCGCGAGTATGCGCCAGAGCGCGTCTTGCAAGAAACCCCCACCCACCGTACTGGAAACCATCGCGGAAGCGCGGGTTTTCCGCCATACAGCTTGCGATCGAGACTGTATACAGTTTCGCGTACATAACCGTAAACCGCCGTTGGGCGGCACGGTTCTTGAAACGGTCTTTTCTTCATTCCACGCCGCGCCAGGAGATCTTGCAATGACGGCTGCCGCCACTTCAGTCCATCCCGTCGACCAGCGCCTGCCAGCAGGCAAGCTCGCTGCCCTCGGCCTGCAGCATGTGCTCGTGATGTATGCCGGTGCCGTGGCGGTGCCGCTCATCGTCGGACGTGCCCTCAAGCTCAGCCCGCAGGAAGTCGCACTGCTGATTTCCGCCGACCTCTTCTGCTGCGGTGTCGCGACGCTGATCCAGTCGCTGGGCGCGACGCAATGGTTCGGCATCAAGCTGCCGGTGATGATGGGCGTGACCTTTGCGTCCGTCGCGCCGATGGTGTCGATCGCCAACGCCAACCCCGGACAGGCGGGCGCGCAACTGCTCTTCGGCTCGATCATCGGTGCCGGTGTGATCTCGATACTGATCGCGCCGCTGGTCTCGCGAATGCTGCGCTTCTTCCCGCCGGTGGTGACCGGCACCATCATCGCGGTCATCGGCATCAGCCTGATGCGCGTGGGCATCAACTGGATCTTCGGCAACCCGGTCGGACCCACGGCGCCGGCGCTCGTCGATCCGGTCTATGCGAAGTGGCTGGCCGACGTGACCTCGCCCGGCTCCGCGGTACCGCCCTTGCCCAAGGGCCTGTCCATCGTGCCTTCGTTGCCCAACCCGAAATACGCCGATCTCGGCGGCCTCGGCATCGCGGCGCTGGTGCTGGTGTCGATCCTGCTGATCGTGAAGTACGCCAAGGGCTTCATCGCCAACATCTCGGTGCTGCTCGGCATCGTGATCGGCGCCGTTGTGGCCACTCTCTTCGGTTTCATGACCTTCGAGAAGGTCGGCCAGGCGGCCTGGTTCGACATCGTCCTGCCCCTCCACTTCGGCATGCCGCAGTTCGACCCGATCCTGATCCTCACGATGTCGCTGATCATGATCGTGGTGATGATCGAATCCACCGGCATGTTCCTCGCGCTCGGCGAGATGACGGACCGCAAGATCACGCAGCAGGATCTGGCCCGCGGGCTTCGCACCGATGGCCTCGGCACGCTGATCGGTGGGGTCTTCAATACCTTCCCCTACACCAGCTTCTCGCAGAACGTGGGTCTGGTGGCAGTCACCGGCATCAAGAGCCGCTTCGTCTGCGTGGCCGGCGGTGTGATCCTGATCGTGCTGGGACTGCTGCCCAAGATGGCGGCGCTCGTCGAATCGCTGCCGACTGTCGTGCTCGGCGGTGCAGGGCTGGTGATGTTCGGCATGGTGGCCGCGACCGGCATCCGCATCCTCGCGGGCGTGGACTTCAAGACCAATCGCCACAACGCGATGATCGTCGCGGTGTCGATCGGCATCGGCATGATTCCGCTGATCGCGCCGAACTTCAAGCAGTGGATGCCGCATTCGATCCACTCGCTGGTGGAGTCGGGCATCCTGCTGGCTTCGGTCTGCGCGGTTCTGCTCAACCTGTTTCTCAATGGCGCGAAGCACGACGCGTCCGCGATCATCGCGGCAGCCAAACAAGCCGAAGCACATTGAGCTCGCCCCCAGGTTGGCTCACTTCGTGTAGCCGCCCACCCCCTACCGGGGGCAACACCAGCGGCCCGGCAGAGCCGGTTCCGCGGTGTTTCACCAACGGGCCTGGCTTCGCCGGCCTTGTCAGATCATTGCCAGGGGCTTCTTGCGCTTCGGGGGCGGATGCAGGCGATCGATTTCTGCGAGCACATCGGAGCTCAGTTCGAGGTTTGCGGCTGCGAGGTTTTCGCGTTGGTGAGATTCGCGTACCGCCTTTGGGATGGCGACTACGCCCGGGCGTGACAGGAGCCAGGCCAACGCGAGTTGGGCGGGCGTTGCGCTGAGGCGCTGGGCCAGCTTTGCCAGGCCGGCGTCCGTGGCGAGCGCGCCTTGGTCGATGGGGCTGTAGGCCATCAAAGGCATTTTTCGCTCGCGCTGCCAGGGGAGCAGGCTGAACTCGGGGCCGCGCTCGGTGATTGAGAAATAGACCTGGTTGGCGACACAGTCGACGACGTCGCCGCACACGGCAGCGACTTCTTCCATGTCGTCGGTGTCGAAGTTGCTGACGCCCCAGTGGCGGATGCGGCCGTCGTCGACAAGCGTGCGCATGGCCTCGCAGGTGTCGGCGAGCGGATGCTCGCCACGCCAGTGCAGCAGGTAGAGGTCGATGTGATCGAGGCCCAGCCGCCGCAGGCTTCGCGCACAGGCTGCGGGCGTGCCCTTGCGGCTGGCGTTGTGTGGATAGACCTTGCTGACGATGAACAGCTCTTCGCGCTTCACGTCGCCGGCTCGCAGTGCCTCGGCCACCGCCTGTCCGACCACTTCTTCGGCGCCACCCTCGCCATACATCTCGGCGGTGTCGATGAGTCGATAGCCCATGTCGATCGCGGCGCGGACGGCCGCGACTTCCGCGCTGCGCCGCGCGGCGGATTCGCCCATGTTCCAGGTTCCGAGGCCGAGAGCGGGCATCGCACCGCCGCCTTGCAGGTCGAGTCGTCGCATGTGTTTGTGCTCCTTGGCCGCATTTTGTGCGCTGCCCGGCGGTCTGGCCTCATCGTGCGGGTTCGCGGTACATTGGCCGGCCATATGCAGCAGGTCACGATTCGCATCAACGACGAGATGACGGTCTCCGGCATCGTGCAGGCGCCGAGCGATCCGAGCGCGTGCTATGTCTTCGCGCATGGGGCGGGTGCAGGGATGACGCACTCGTTCATGGCCACTGTGGCCGACGGCCTCGCGGAACGCAACATCGCCACGTTGCGCTATCAGTTTCCCTACATGGAACTCGGCAAGAAGCGCACCGACATCCCGCCGACGGCACATGCCGCGGTTCGCGCGGCCGTCGCCCATGCGGCGCAACTGTTCGGGCCGCTGCGGCTCTTCGCGGGCGGCAAGTCTTTCGGCGCGCGCATGACCTCGCAGGCGCAGTCGATCGAGCCGCTCCCGCAAGTCGATGGACTGATCTTTCTTGGGTTTCCGCTGCATCCGGTCGGTGAGCCCGCGAGTTCGCGCGCGGACCACCTGTCCAAGGTTCAACTACCGATGCTCTTCGTCCAAGGCACGCAGGACAAGCTGGCCCACATGGACCTGCTGCGCCCGGTCATTGACTCGCTGGGCGCGCGCGCCACGCTGATGAGCATCGACCAGGCTGACCACTCGTTCCATGTCCTCAAGCGTTCGGGGCGCGACGACGACGAAGTGATGACCGAGGTGCTCGACGGCGTGGCCCGGTGGGTGAATACCGGACGCGCCGGGGCATGACACGCAACCCGCTCGTGGCCGTCGGCGCCGCAACATGCTGACAAGCAACGGAAAGGGGTCGAATGGGGCTGTGGGAGCGATGGACATGGCTGCGGATCCTGGCCGCCATCGGCATCACCGCCGGCACGCAGGGCTGCGCTGAACTCGCGGCCCTCGTTCCGGCCGCCTCCAATCTCAAGGCCGTGCCGAACGTCGCGGCACCGCCCGGCGACAAGTCGGCGCCCCCGTCAAGCGAGGACACTGCCGGCAAGGAAGCCCACGGCACGGTGGTCCCCATTCCGCTGTCGGATCCCACGGTAGGGAGTGGGCTCGCGGTGGTCGGGATGTATTTCCACGCCCAGAGCGCCGACGAAGTCCAGGTGCAACCGCCCTCGCTCACTGCCGCGTTCGCCATGGCCACCGACAACGGGAGCAAGGTCGCGGGTGTGGCCCACATGCACTACTGGGATGCGGACCAATGGCGCTTTTCCGGCGTGGCGGGCTATGCCCACCTCAATCTGGACTTCTTCGGCGGTGGCGGGCGGGCGAGCAGCCAGAACAACGGCGCGCAATGGACCGTCGACGGGACCTTCGTGCAACCCCAGCTCTATCGCCGCATCGCACCGAACTGGTACCTCGGCGCGCAGATGCGCTATGCGAGCGTGAGACAGAGTTTCGGCTTCATCCCTCCTGGCGCGCAACAGCCGTCGGGCCCGCTGGACGTGACCACCACGGGCGCCGGCCTATTGCTCCAGCGCGACACGCGCGACAACAAGTTCAACCCTTACGACGGCTCGCTGCTGGACTTCAACACGATGCTCATCCGCTCCGGACTGGGCGGCGACGTGAACTACGACGCCTTCGACGTTCGCTACCGCAAGTACATGTCGCTGCGTCCCGACCTGGTGCTCGCCACGGACCTGCACGGTTGCGCGAGGACGGGCGATGTGCCCTTGTTCGACGATTGCTTCCTGCAGTTGCGCGGGTTCTCCGCGACGCGCTACATCGGTCGATACATGGGGCTGGCCCAGGCCGAACTGCGATGGCGCGTGGTCGGGCGGATCGGGCTGGTCGCCTTCGCCGGCACGGGTGTCGTCGCGAACCGCTTCGGCGATCTGGGCGTCGGTGGCGCACCGGTCGGCTTCGGCGTCGGATTCCGCTACATGGTGCTCGAAGCCGAGCGCATCAACCTGCGCGTCGACGTGGCGCGCGGCGGAGGGTCCCGCGTGGTCTACCTGTCGGTGACCGAGGCGTTCTGAACTTCAGGCGCCGAAGTGAAAGCCAGGCGACGCGACGATCGTGCGGATCTCTTCCATCAACGCCCGCGCGCCTGGCGACGGAAACGCACCCAGGCGCTGCGAGAGGCCGATCTCGCGCCTCGTCCGGTCGAGCGGGAAGTCGAGCACCATGAGACTCCCGTCGCGGATTTCGTAGCGCAGTTGGTGCGCGGAAATCGCGGTCAGCATGTCGCTCTCCAGCAGCAGGCCGCGCAACACGGCGAGATCGCCGGTCTCCACGGCCGGCACCGGTGGCGCCTGCCGAGCCTCCGAGAAGAAGCGCTTCAGCAGTTCGCGCGATGGTGAACCGTGCCGCGACAGCACCCAGGTCGCCTGGCGCAACGCATCGAAATCGATGCGCTTGACGCGCGAGAGCGGATGCCCGGCGCGCGCGATCACCGAGATGCGGTCTTCGAACAATGCCTCCTGTTGCAGATCCTTCGCCTCCGCGGCACTGCGCAGCGCGCCGAGGATGAAATCGATATCGCCGCTGCGCAGCGATGCCGCCAGCGCGTCGTACGGGCTTTCGACCGTCGCCACATGCAGCCTCGGATAGCGCGCGAGCAAGGACGCGATCGCAAGCGGCAGGATCTGCGTGCGGCCCAGCGGCAAAGCGCCGACGATCACGCTGCCTTGCAACGTCCCCTCGCTGGCCGCGATGTCGGGACCGATGTGACGCAATTCCGCCAGCACCCGTTTGAAGTAGAACGCGACGATCTCGCCGGGCGCCGTCGGCGACAGCCCGCGCGCCGAGCGGTCGAACAACGCGACGCCAAGTCCGTCTTCGAGGTCCTTCAGCGCGCTGCTGATGGCCGGTTGCGTGATCCCGAACTCGCGTGCCACCGCGGGCATGTTGCGCTTCTCCGCGAGGCTCGCGACCACGGCGAGGCGTCGCCCGTTCAATATCGACGTGAACAGCGAGCGAACATCGGCAGAGGCCGGAATGCCGCCGCGCGCGACGAGTTGGGCGCGTGCGTCCTCGAATTCGCGTTCGATGCGGCGCGCACGCGCCAGCACCAGTTCGCCGTATGAATTCAGCGCCATCCCGCGCGCGCGGCGATCGAACAGCGGCCTGCCGAGCCCGCCCTCGAGTTCGGAGATGGAGCGCGTGACGCCCGAGGGCACGCGATACAGCCCCTCGGCGGCGCCGGCGATGCTGCCGGCCGCGGCCACGGCGGAGAACGCGCGCAAATGCCTCAAATTGATGGCGAGCGCTCCGTCGTGCGTGCTGTCGATAACTTTGTGTTGCGGAAGGTCGGGATTCACGATCACGAATCTACTCTTCAGGGCGCAGGGCGCGATCCGGCCCATCGCAGTACAGACCCTGTTCGATAAACAAGTCTGATGGCATGACAACGCGAACTCACCCCAGGAATCGGCGCTCGGCGCCATACTCGTTCCAGTCATCACCCGAACACTGAGCTGCCAATGATCATCGACTGCCACGGCCACTACACCACCGCGCCCAAGGCGCTCGAGAACTGGCGCAACCAGCAGATCGCCGGCATCGCCGATCCGGCGCAAAAGCCCCGCGCCTCCGATCTGAAGATCAGCGACGACGAGTTGCGCGAGTCGATCGAAAACAACCAGCTGCGCCTCATGAAGGAGCGCGGCAGCGACCTGACCATCTTCTCGCCGAGGGCAAGCTTCATGGCGCACCACATCGGCGACTTCGAGGTGTCGTCGACCTGGGCGGCCATCTGCAACGAGCTGTGCTTCCGCGTGAGCGAGCTGTTCCCCGATCATTTCATCGGCGCGGCGATGCTGCCGCAGTCGCCCGGCGTGGACCCGAAGACCTGCATCCCCGAACTGGAGAAATGCGTCACGCAGTACGGATTCGTCGGCATCAACCTCAACCCCGATCCTTCGGGCGGGCACTGGACCTCGCCGCCGCTTTCCGATCGCCACTGGTACCCGCTCTACGAGAAGATGGTGGAGCACGACATTCCGGCGATGGTCCACGTGAGCACGAGCTGCAACGCGTGCTTCCACACCACCGGCGCGCACTACCTGAACGCCGACACCACGGCCTTCATGCAGTGCCTGACCTCCGATCTGTTCAAGGACTTCCCGACGCTGCGCTTCGTGATCCCGCACGGCGGCGGCGCGGTGCCCTATCACTGGGGGCGCTTCCGCGGCCTGGCGCAAGAGATGAAGAAGCCGCTGCTGAAGGACCACCTGCTGAACAACATCTTCTTCGACACCTGCGTCTATCACCAGCCGGGCATCGATCTGCTCACGAAGGTGATTCCGGTCGAGAACATTCTTTTCGCCAGCGAAATGATCGGCGCCGTGCGCGGCATCGATCCGGAGACGGGCCACTACTTCGACGACACGCGCCGCTACATCGATGCCGCGCAGACGCTGGACGCCGACACCCGCCACAAGATCTATGAAGGCAACGCACGCCGGGTCTATCCGCGCCTGGACCGTGCACTGAAGAGCAAGGGGCTTTGATCATGACCGACCACTTCCAGGCGCTGGGCATCGTCCGGCGCAACATCCAGCGCGCCAATCCGGCGGCTGTCGAGCAACTGTCGCGCTACGGCGTGTCGACTGTCCATGAAGCCATGGGCCGGCTCGGACTGATGCAGCCGCGCATCCGGCCGATCTATCCGCAGGCGCGTTGCTGCGGCACCGCCCTGACCGTGCTGCTGCAGCCGGGCGACAACTGGATGATGCATGTGGCCGCGGAGCAGATCCAGCCGGGTGACGTCGTGGTAGCGGCCTGCACCGCCGAGAGCACCGACGGCTTCTTCGGCGATCTGCTGGCGACCTCCTTCAAGGCGCGCGGTTGCCGCGGCCTGATCATCGACGGCGGCGTGCGCGACGTGCATGACCTGACGGAGATGAACTTCCCGGTGTTCAGCCGTGCGATCCATGCCAAGGGGTGCATCAAGGCCACGCTCGGCTCGGTCAACGTGCCTGTCGTCTGCGCGGGCGCGCTGGTGAATCCCGGCGACGTGATCGTGGCCGACATCGACGGCGTGGTCGTGGTGCCGGCGCTGATGGCGCAGCAGGTGGCCGATGCCGCGCAAGCGCGCGAAGCCAACGAAACCAGCAAGCGCGCGCGCTTCGCGGCGGGTGAACTCGGCCTGGACATGTACGCGATGCGCGAGCCGCTGGCCAAGGCCGGCCTGCGCTACATCGACTGAGCGAGGGACGAACCATGGCTCGCATCATCGGCGCCGTCGCGTGCTCCCACACGCCCACCATCGGCTTCGCCTTCGACAAGAACAAGCAGCAGGACCCCGTCTGGGCGCCCATCTTCGAGGCTTTCGCGCCGGTCCAGCAATGGCTGGCCGAACAGAAGCCGGACGTGCTGTTCTTCATCTACAACGACCACGTCACCTCCTTCTTCTTCGACCACTACTCGGCCTTTGCCTTGGGCGTGGGCGAGCGGCATGAAGTGGCGGATGAAGGCGGCGGCGCGCGTGATTTGCCCGCACTGGCCGGGCATCCGGCGCTGGCGCGGCACATCGGCAATTCGCTCGTGGCGGACGAGTTCGACATGTCCTTCTTCCAGGACCGCGCGCTGGACCACGGCGTGTTCTCGCCCATGTCGCTGCTGTGTCCTCACCAGCCTTCATGGCCGATCCCCGTGGTGCCCTTGCAGGTCGGCGTGCTGCAGGCGCCGGTTCCTTCGGCCCGGCGTTGCTATCGCCTGGGCCAGGCGTTGCGGCGCGCGATCGAAAGCTATCCGGAAGACCTGAAGGTGGCCATCGTCGCCACCGGCGGTCTCTCGCATCAGGTGCACGGCGAGCGCGCGGGCTTCAACAACACGGCGTGGGACGCGCAGTTCCTCGACCTGATCGAGAACGACCCGGTGCGGCTCACCGAGATGACGCAAGCAGAACTCGCCACCCTGGGCGGGATGGAAGGCGCGGAGGTCATCATGTGGCTGGTGATGCGGGGCGCCATGTCGTCCAACATTCGCAAGACGCACCAGAGCTACTACCTGCCTTCGATGACGGGCATTGCCACCGCGATCTACGAGAACCTGGCGAGCCCGCCGATCGCCGGCGAAGTGGAGCGGCACCGGCGCCACATGCAGATGCAACTGGCGGGCGTCGAGGCACTGCCGGGCACTTATCCGTTCTCGCTCGAAAGCAGCGTGCGCGCCTACCGCCTCAACAAGTTCCTCCAGGGAATGACGCGCCCGGACCATCGCGCGCGCTTCGTGGCGGATCAGGAAGCCGCGTTCGAAGCGGCGGGACTGACAGAACAGGAACGCGACCTCGTGCGCCGTCGCGACTGGCGCGGGCTGATCCACTACGGCGTCATCTTCTTCATGCTCGAAAAGCTCGGCGCAGTGATCGGCGTATCGAACCTGCACATCTACGCCGCCATGCGCGGCCAGTCGCTGGAAGACTTCCAGCAGACGCGCAACGCGCCCGGCGCGCTGTACTCCGTGGCCGGCAAGGAAGCGGCACCGCAAGCCTGGGACAAGGCCGCTGCGGCCGACCAGCGCTGAGCGCTTTAAACCCTGGAATCACTCATGAAGTTCTTTTCTCGCCGCCACCTCCTTGCCCTCGCGGGATCGCTGGCCTTCTGCATCTCGTTCGGCGCCACCGCCGCGGATGCCTTTCCATCGAAGCAACTGAGGATCCTGGTCGGCTACAGCGCGGGCGGCGCGGTGGATGCCATAGCGCGCTCGGTCGGCCAGCGCATGGCGGCGACCCTCGGCCAGCCCGTCATCGTCGAGAACAAGCCGGGCGCGGGCACGAACATCGCGGTGAAGGCGCTCATTGCGAGTCCGCCCGACGGCTACACGCTGCTGTTGGCGGCCAACGCGCTGGCGGTGAACCCATCGCTGTTCCAGCCTGCGCCCTACGACCTTCAGCGCGACGTGACCCCAGTGGCGCTGGTAGGCCGCGTGCCAGTGGTCTTGGCCGTGCGCGAAGGCTCGGACATCAAGACACTGCAGCAACTGGTGGCCACCGCCAAGGCAAAGCCGGGAAGCGTCACCGTCGCAACGCCGGGCAACGGCTCGACACCGCACCTGGCCATCGAACTGTTCCAGCACACCGCCGGACTTTCGCTGCGCCATGTGCCGTACAAGGGTGGCGCGCAGGCGCTGACAGACACGCTCGGCGGGCACGTGGAAGTGGTCGCGGTCAATGCGCTGGAGGTGTTGCCTCTCGCCAAGTCCGGCACCCTGCGCGTGCTGGCAGTGATGAGTCCGGAGCGCTCATCGGTGCTGCCCGGCGTGCCGACCGTCGCCGAGTCGGGCTTCCCGGGTTTCGAGGCCAGCGTCTGGTACGGCTTCGTCGCGCCGGCGGGACTGCCCAAGCCGATCCTGGCCAAGCTCCATGAGACGGTGCAAAAGGCCCTCGAATCGCCGGAGGTGCGCGCCCAACTCGCCGCAGCCGGCGGCGCACCCTTGCCAGGATCGCCTGAAGACTTCGACAAGCTGCTCAAGAGCGACGCCGCTCGTTACGGGAAGCTCATTCGCGAAGCAGGCATCAAGCTGGATTGAACCCGTCGGAGTCGTTCATGAATTTCGGAATCACACGCCGCCAGGCCTGCGTCGCGGCCCTCGGCGGCGCGACGATGCTCGCTTCTCGCGGCGCCATGGCCCAGACCTACCCGACGAAGCCGATCCACATCGTTGTTCCCTTCACGCCGGGCGGTTCGTCGGATCTGCTGGGGCGGGCCATCGGCCAGGAACTCGGCCACGCGTGGAACCAGCCTGTCGTGATCGAGAACCTGCCCGGCGCCGGCGGTTCCATCGGCGCGGAACGGGTCGCGAAGGCGGCGCCCGATGGCTACACGCTTCTGATGGGCCACATCGGAACGCTGGCCATCAACTCGTCGCTGTATCCCAAGCTCGACTACGACCCGGTACGCAGCTTCGCCCCGGTGGCGTGGGTGGCGCGGGTGCCGAACGTCCTCGTGGTCAATGCCTCGGTCCCGGCGAAGAACCTCGGCGAACTGATCGCGCTGGCCAAGGCGCAGCCCGGCAAACTCGCCTTCGGCTCTGGCGGCAACGGCAGCGCTGCGCACATCACGATGGAATACCTCAAGCTGCAGACCGGCACGTCGTTCCTGCACGTGCCCTACCGCGGCACCTCGCCGGCCGTCAGCGATCTGCTTGCAGGCCAATTGCAGGTGCTCTTCACCGGCGCACCCGCCCTGCTGCCGCACATCAAGGCGGGCAAGATTCGCGCGCTTGCAGTCTCCAGCCCGAGCCGGATTGCACTGCTCCCTGAGGTGCCGACCGTGGCTGAAAGCGGCGTCGCCGGCACCAAGGGCTTCGAGGCCGACCAGTGGTATGGCCTCGTGGCACCGGCCGGCACTCCGGCGGAGATCGTCACTGCGCTCAACCGGCAGATCAACCAGTCGCTCGGCACCGCGACGGTGAAGGCGCGGCTGGCCTCGGAAGGCGCGGAACCGACGCCCACCACGCCGGAGGCCTTCGGTCAGTTGATCGCGAGCGAGATGAGCCGATGGGAACGCGTCATCAAGTCGGCGCACATCACCATCGATTGAGCACCGCGACCGAGATCACTCACGAGTCGCTGCGCGAATGCTCGATCAAGCGGTCTGCGTAGGCTTCCCAGGGGCTCTTGCTGTCCAGTCCGTCGAATACGCCGTCGCGCGCCTGTTGCGCCACCCAATCCTGCTTGCTGGCGATGGCGGCGGTCATCAGCGGTTCGAAGCCCGCTTCCTGCACGGTGCGGGCCGCCTCGCGCATTTCTTCCGCGCGCCGCTTGCCGTGCTGAACCACGCGGCTGAAGAAGTAGGCGCCCTGGCGCTCCCAGTCGATCTGCGGGAAGGTCTCCTTCAGCGTGGGCAGCACGTGGGCTTCCACGCCGTAGCGCCGCGCGGCGGTATAGCTTTCGATGACCAGTGCCTCCAGGCCCTTGATCATGATGCTGCGGCTCATCTTGATGGCCGAGGCCACGCCGAGTCGTTCGCTGACGGCGCGAGCATCCATGCCCCAGGTCGCCAGCGTTGCAGCGAGCGTCTCGGCGGCGGGGCCGCCAAGCAGCATAGGCACGCGAATGCCGTAGGGCGGCACCGAGGTCATCACGCCAGCCTCCACGTAGGCCACGCCCCTGGCCTCCAGCGCAGCGGCGGCGAGTTGCTTGGTGCCCGGCGAGGCGGAGTTGAGATCGAGGAAGCGCGTTCCGGTGCGCGCGTGACAGGCGGCCTCCTCAGCCACGGCCAGCGTGTTGGAGGCGGTAACCGCCGAGATCAGCAGATCGGCGTTCGCGCAGAGCGTCGCCATCCCATCCGCAACGCGCATGCCGTCCTTCTCCGCGGCGGTGCGCGCGGCGGGTTCTGCAAACTTCAGATCCCAGGCCCAGATGGCGTCGACGCCGCTCTGGCCCAGCAGGCCGCGACCGAAGATGCCGCCCACTTCGCCGTATCCGATGATGCCCAGTGTCATGCCCATGATGTGTGTGTCCCGATCGGTTGCTCGATGATGAAAGCCATTGTGCGGGGCACTGGACTCTGCTGTCGCGTTGTCGCCAATTTCTCCACCTGAATACTTACCAACAACCACCATGAAAACTCCGATCAAGGGAATCTGCTCGATGGCCACGCGAGGGCTGCTGGAGGAACTCGCTCGCATGTATTCGCAACGCACCGGGGTGCCCGTTGCCTTCGAGGCAGTCGCCGGTGTCGAAGCTGCGCGGCGGGTGTCAGCTGGTGAGTCCTTCGACGTCGTGGCGCTGGCCTCGGACGCCATCGACAAGCTGGACGCCGCAGGCAGGATCGACGCGGCCAACAAGGTCGACCTCGTTCGCTCAGGCGTCGGCGTGGCAGTACGCGCGGGCGCCGCACGGCCGGACATTTCCACCGAAGAGGCACTGCGCCGCGCGGTGCAAGCCGCCGCCACCGTCGGCTACTCGACCGGCCCGAGCGGTGTCGCGCTGATCGCCATGTTCCAGCGCTGGGGCATCGGCGACGAGTTGCAGGGCCGGCTGGTGCAGGCGCCGCCCGGTGTGCCCGTCGGCTCGCTGGTCGCGCGCGGCGAGGCGGCGCTCGGCTTTCAGCAGTTGAGCGAACTCATCGGTGTCGAGGGCATCGCCCTGATCGGTCCCTTGCCGCCGGAAATCCAGATCACGACGATCTTCTCAGCCGCGCCAAGCGTCGGCGCGCCGCAACCGGCCGAGGCACGCGCCCTGCTCGACTTCCTGGTCTCGACCGACAGCGCCGACGCGAAGCGCCGTCACGGCATGGAGCCAGCCTGATCCTCCGATCCTGAATCCGGGTTGGGCGCCAACCGCTGGAGCAAGGAAGACAGCTTGTCGACGTCGACCGGCTTGGTCAGGTGCGCGATGAATCCGGCGTCATAGCTCGCCTCCCGGTCTCGCTCCTGGCCGTAGCCGGTGACTGCGATCAAGGCCGGCTGCTTGAGGACCTCGGTCTTCACGCGCCGAGCCACCTCGATGCCGCTGAGCCCCGGCAGGCCGATGTCGAGGAGGACGACGTCCGGCGCATGGGCCTTGATGGATTCGAGCGCCTCCTCGCCGTCGTGCGCGAGGCTCGCGTCGTAGCCGAACGCCTCGAGCAGCATGTGCATCGTCTCCGCGGCGTCCTGGTTGTCGTCGACCACCAGGATTCGCGACCTGCGCTTTCCGGGCAGGTCTTGCACGTTCGCAATGTGCGGTGCAGCCACGCTCGGGAACTGCACGACAAACTCGGCGCCTTCGCCGGGCTTGCCGGTACTGAAGGCGCTGACAGTCCCGCCCTGCAGCGTCACCAGTTGCTGGACAAGGCTGAGCCCGAGCCCAAGGCCGCCTTTGCTGCGAGCCAGATCCTGTTCTCCCTGCACGAACAAGTCGAAGATCCGCTGCTGGTCCTTCTCGGGGATGCCTGGGCCGTCGTCGCGCACGGCAATCTCGACGGCCATTCCGCGCTGGGAAAGCCGCAGATCGACGTGCCCGTCCGGCGGGGTGAACTTCGCGGCGTTGGCGAGCAGGTTGGAGACGATCTGGACGATGCGGGCGTGATCACCGATCACCCACGGGTCCACGGCTTCCATGTCCACGTTGAAAGCCTGCGACTTCGCTTCGCAAAGCGGCCGCACGGCCTCGACGGCTTGCTCGATGACATTGCGAAGGCGGACCGGCTTCGCCTCCAGGTGGATCTTGCCGCTCGTGATCCGGCTCACGTCCAGCAAGTCGTCAACCAGCCGCGTCAATTGCCTGAGTTGGCGCGAAACGATGTCCCGCGTTTTCTCGACGAGCCTCGACGCCGTCTTTTCCCTCGCGAGAAGCGCCATCGCATTGGAGATGGGCGCCAGAGGATTGCGAAGTTCATGGCCGAGCATCGCCAGGAAATTGGTGACGCGTTTGCCCTCGTCTTCCAGCGTCGTGATCCTGCGCCGCTCGGTCAGGTCTCGCGTGACCTTCGCGAACCCGCTATGCCGCCCCGACGAATCGCGAAGCGCAGTGATGACCACGCTTGCCCAGAACCGGGTGCCGTCCTTGCGGATTCGCCATCCTTCGTCTTCCATGCGGCCGTCACGCAACGCCATCTTGAGTTCCTGCGCGGGCCAGCCCCTGGCGATCACCTCCGCCGGATAGAAGATCGAAAAATGCTTCCCGATGATTTCGGATGCCGCATAGCCCTTCAACAGCCGCGCCCCCTCGTTCCACGTCAGGATGCGTCCGTCCGGATCGAGCATGAAGATCGCGTAGTCCGTGACCGCATTGACGATCAGTCGATAGGCGTCGTCGCTCACCACCGGCAGGTTTGAAGCGTTCTCCGGCGTGAGGTCGTGTTCGAGAGTCTGATTCATAGGACAAGCGGGACGACCCCAACGCTACCGAGTCTTGCGGGCGACCGCAGTCGGACGAAGACGACAGACAAGGCAGGATCATTCACGGCGGAGGTCCTCGCCGCCTGCCGCGGCGGAGGTGGCCGGGTTATCCCTGAGCCCCTGCCACTCATGAATGCAGGCGAGGAGGAGGTCGGGATCCGCCGGCTTGACGAAGTGATGGTCGAACCCGGCTTCCAGGGCGGCGCGCCGATCGTCGTGCTGGCCATAGCCGGTCAGCGCAATCAAGAGCAACCCTTCACCGACGGGCAGCGTTCGCAGACGCCGTGCGACTTCATAGCCGTCGATCAGCGGCAACCCGATATCCACGATCGCCACGGCAGGCTGAAACTCGAGCGCCAGGACCAGGGCCTGCTCGCCGTCGGATGCCACTTGAATCTCGTGCCCGTCCAGTTGAAGGATGGCGGCAACAACTTCGGCCGCGTCCCGGTTGTCGTCCACGACAAGGATGCGCTCCGGACGCCTCCACGACGCCGGGTGCGCTGCCGATTCGACGGCAATGACTTCGACAACCGGCGCCGGCGCGGCCGGAAGTCGCACGGTGAAGATGGAGCCCTTGTCGCGCCCCTCGCTGAAGACATCGATGTCGCCGCCGTGCATGAGGGCCAGCCGGCGCGCGAGCGTCAGCCCCACCCCGAGGCCGCCCTGCGAGCGATCCAATCCACGTTTACCCTGCGCAAAAAGCTCGAAGATCCGCGGCAGCAACTCGGCATCGATGCCCATGCCCTGATCGCGCACCGACACGACAGCGACGTTCCTCTCGACCCCGCATTGGAGCGCGATGGATGTTTCGTCGGGGCTGTATTTCGAAGCGTTGTGCAGGAGGTTGGCGATGATCTGCGTCAACCGCGCGAAGTCGCCGTGCACCCACACCGCATCGGACGGAAGCTCGACGGTGACCTTCTGGCGATGGCTGTCGCACAGGCCATGGACCGTCTCCAGGCTCTGGGCAACGACCTGCCGAAGGTCGATGCGCTCACGCTGCAGCGCGAACTTGCCCTGGCTGATGCGGCTCACGTCGAGCAGTTCCTCGATCAGCCGCGTCAGCTGGCGCAGTTGACGGGTCGCAATGTCGAGCGCCCAGCTCACTTTCGGACTGGGGGCCGCAGTGCGCCGCACCACCTCGACTGCCATGTGAATGGGCGCGAGCGGATTGCGCAGCTCATGGGACATCATCGCGAGGAATTCGTCCTTGCGCTGATTGGAGGCCTGAAGAGCCTCCTGGGCAGCCATGCGCTCGACCGCCTCGTGTTGCAGTACGCGGAACAGGCGCGCGTTCTCGAAGGCGCTGGCCGCGCGTGCGGACGTTTCCTCCAGCAGCGCGGCAAGCACGGCGGGTTCCCAGGCGCCGTCGGAATCCGGCGCGAGAACCATCACCGCGCCAAGCACCCGGTCGCCGAAGCAGATGGGCATCGCGACCGCGAATCCTGGGGCGCGCCAAGGCAACTTCGAATCCAGCCCGAAGGCGCCAGGTCCGAGTTCGCGCACGGCGTGGTCACGAACGACCTTGCCCGTGCGCGATTCGAGCACTTCGCTCAGCAGTTCGCGCACCAGTGGATCCAGCACCGACTCTCGACCCCGTTCCACGTGCAGACGGTTGCCGGCAGTGGCTGCGACGACGACTTCCCGGGGGCCGAGATCCGGGTCGACCAGTTGCACCAAGCCCACGGTGCCGAGTTCCGCCGCCAGCAGTTCCGCGCATTGGCGCGCGGCAGCATCGACTTGTAACGAGCCGTTGAGCACGCGGCTCGCCTTGGCCAGGAAGGCGGACCGCCTGTCGTTCTCCTCCGCGACCCGGCGCGCGGCTTCGGCCGCGAGCACCGCGGCCCGGCTGTCCGCCTGCCGGCGGATCTGCCGGTTCATGAGATAGAGCGAGACGAAGACGCCGACCTTGCTTCGCAGCATCTCGGGGACCACGGGCGAGAGGATGTAGTCGACCGCGCCAAGCGAATAGCCGCGCAATGTCTGCAACTCGTCCGCGTACGAGGTCACGAAGATGATCGGCGTGTGCATCGAACGCGGATGCCTGCGGATCAGGGCCGCCGTCTCGAAGCCGTCGATGTCCGGCATGTTCACGTCGAGCAGGATGACGGCGAACTCGCGCTTCAGGACCTCCCGCAGGGCGGCGGCACCGGATTGCACCTGCACCAGCTCTTGCCCCAGGTCTTCGAGGACCGTGCGGAACACCAGCAGCTTCTCGGGGAGATCGTCGACGATGAGGATTGCGGCCCTCTCGTCGCCAGGCTCCGGGAAACGTTCGTCGAGCATCGCGGCCTCGCGCTTCGCTATTTGCACAGCCAGCCTCTCAACACGACCAGCAGATGCGCCGTGTCCACCGGCTTCGACAGATAGTCCCACGCACCTGCTTCGATGCACTTCTCTCGATCGCCCTTCATGGCCTTGGCCGTGACCGCGATGAGCGGCAGGTGTCTGGCGCACTGAAGCTTTCGCAGCTCGCGCATGGTCTGCATGCCGTCCATCTCGGGCATCATGATGTCCATCAGGACGGCATCGATCGCCGGGTCTTCCTGCACGAGCTGGATGGCATCCCGTCCATTCTCGGCCGACACGACGGCCATCCCCTGCTCTTCCAGCACCGTCGCCAGGGCGAAGATGTTGCGCATGTCATCGTCCACGATCAGGACCTTCTTGCCGGCCAGGATTTGCGACATGTCGTTCGCCACATCCACGGCCGCGCGTTCCTGATCGGTCATCGAGGCGATGCCCCGGTGCAGGAGGAAGGCCGTCGCGTCGATGAGGCGTTCGAGCGAATCCGCCGTGCGGAGGGTCGCGTCGTGATGGAAGTAGTCCCAAGGCGGCTTCGGCGCCGCCGGCGACGTGCGATACAGCAGGATCGGCAATTGGCGCGAGGACGCGCTGTTCTCCAGATATTCAGCCAGGTCGTCCGAACTGAAGTCCGGCAGGGCACCGTCGGTGACAAGGCAGTCGATGCGCCCTCGCGCGAGCTCCTGGCGCAAGGCTTCGCCGGTCTCCACGATCACCGGCTGCAAGTCGCTGCAGCGGATGGCTGCGATGTACTTTTCGCGCACGGGCGACGGCTGCAGGGCGACCACCAGGCGCTTGCTGGTCGTGAGCACGGACTCATGGAGCTGGCGCAGCGCGACCTCGACTTCGTCGATGGACTGCAGCGGCTTGGCGATGAACGCGATGGCGCCCGAATCAAGGGCGCGCTCGCGCGAATCGTCGGTCGAGACGACGCAGATCGGGATGTGCCGCGTGGCCAGGTCTGCCTTGAGCCTGTCGAGAATCCGCAGGCCCAGCATGTCGGGCAGATGGATATCGAGCGTGATGAGCGCGGGGCGGTAGTCGCGAATCAACACGAGCGAGCCTGCGCCGCTCGGACTCACCAGGCCCTTGAAGCCGCACTTTCGGCCGGCCTGCAGCAGCATCGTGGCAAAAGCCAGGTCGTTCTCGACGATGAGCAGCACCGTCTCGCCGGGCAGGATGTTGTCGCGGTCGTCGTCGGCCACGTTCAGCGCGATGGAAGCCGGCTCATCGGCGGATTCCGTCGCGTCGCTTCGCGCAGCCGGGCGGACCAGCTGCAGCGCAGGTCGCCGCTCGATGGCGGGTGCCGGGCCGGGCTCGAGCAATGCACTGCGACCGGAGCGGAGGCTGCGCGACGGGCTGTAACTCTGCGGCAGGTAGAGCGTGAAGGTGCTGCCTTCGGTCGGTGCGCTGACCAGCCCGATCTCGCCGCCCAGGAGGCGCGAGAGCTCCCGGCTGATGGCAAGGCCCAGGCCGGTTCCGCCATACTTGCGCGAAGTCGAGCCGTCCGCCTGCTGGAAGGCCTCGAAGACGATCTGCTGCTTGTCCGCGGAAATACCGATGCCGGTGTCCGACACCGAGAACTTGATGACGCGAATTGCGCGATTGAGTTCTTCGTTGTCCGGCGACCATCCGGACGTCGCGGTCGCGACCGACAGCACGACCGACCCCCGATGGGTGAACTTGAAGGCGTTCGACAGCAGGTTCTTGAGGATCTGCTGCACCCGCTTGACATCGGTGACGATGGTTTCGGGCAGCGTCTCCTCGGCGCGGATCTCGAAGCCGACGTGCTTGGCTTCCGCCACATGCCGGAAGCTCCGTTCGACGGAACGCTCGAGGTCATCCAGCCGCAGTTCGCTGACTTCCACCGCCACGGTGCCGGACTCGATCTTCGACAGATCGAGGATGTCGTTGATCAGCATCAGCAGGTCGTTGCCCGACAGATGGATGGTCTTCGCGAATTCGAGCTGCTTGGAAGTGAGGTTCTCGTCGACGTTCTTGCAAAGCTGGTCCGACAGGATCAACAGGCTGTTGAGCGGCGTGCGCAACTCGTGCGACATGTTCGCCAGGAATTCGGACTTGTACTTGGACGTCAACGCCAACTGCTCGGCCTTTTCCTCCAGGGCCTGGCGAGCTTGCTCGACCTCGCGGTTCTTGCGCTCGACCTCCTGGTTCTGGTGCACCAGCAGGCGCGCCTTCTCTTGAAGCTCCTCGTTGGTCTGCTGGAGTTCCTGCTGGCGGCTCTGAAGCTCTTCGGCCAGCGACTGGGACTGCTTGAGCAAGTCCTCGGTGCGCATGTTGGCGGAGATCGTGTTGATCACGATGCCGATCGATTCCGTGAGCTGGTCCAGGAAGGCCTGGTGCGAAGGATTGAAGCGCTCCAGCGAAGCCAGCTCCATGACGCCGCGAACCTCGCCTTCGAAGACGATCGGCAGCACGATGACGTCCATCGCCGCGCTTTCGCTCAGGCCCGTTGCGACACGGAACGCGCCGCTCGGCACATTGGTCAGCAAGATCTTGGATTTCTCGACCGCGCACTGGCCCACCAGGCCCTGGCCGAGCTCGATCTCCTTGCCGTGCGTGTTCAGCCCGCCCGATGCATAGCTGCCGAAGAGCTTGAGCTTGGCCGCATTGGAGGCTCCGGACAGCACGTAGAACTCCGCCTGCTGCGCGCCGACCACCGGCGCCAGTTCCGAGAGGATGAGCTGGCCGACCGTCAGCAGGTCCTTCTGCCCCTGCAGCATGCGGCTGAACTTCGCGAGATTGGTCTTGAGCCAGTCCTGCTCGGTGTTCTTCTGCGTGGTGTCCTTCAGGTTGCGGATCATCTCGTTGATCGTGTCCTTCAGCGCGGCCACCTCGCCTTGCGCCTTGACGGTGATCGAACGGGTCAGGTCGCCCTGGGTCACGGCGGTCGCCACTTCGGCGATCGCGCGCACCTGCGTCGTGAGATTGGCCGCAAGCTGATTGACGTTCTCCGTCAGCCCCTTCCAGGTGCCCGCCGCGCCGGGCACCTTGGCCTGTCCGCCCAGCTTGCCTTCCACGCCGACCTCGCGCGCGACCGAGGTCACCTGATCGGCGAAGGTCGCCAGCGTGTCGGTCATGCTGTTGATGGTCTCGGCGAGCGCGGCGATCTCGCCCTTGGCCTCCACGGTGAGCTTCTGCTTGAGGTCACCGGTGGCCACCGCGGTGACAACCTTGGCGATGCCGCGCACCTGGCCGGTGAGGTTGCCCGCCATGAAGTTCACGTTGTCCGTCAGGTCCTTCCAGGTGCCCGACACATCGCGCACCTGCGCCTGTCCGCCAAGCCGGCCTTCGGTGCCCACTTCGCGGGCGACGCGCGTCACCTCGGCGGCGAAAGAGGAGAGCTGGTCGACCATCGTGTTGATGGTCGCCTTGAGCTCCAGGATCTCGCCCTTGACGTCGACCGTGATCTTCTTCGACAGGTCACCGGCCGCGACGGCCTTCGTGACGTCGGCGATGTTGCGAACCTGCGAGGTCAGGTTCGAGGCCATCAGGTTCACCGAGTCGGTCAGGTCCTTCCACGTACCCGCCACGCCCTGCACATCGGCCTGCCCACCCAGGATGCCCTCCGTGCCGACTTCCAGCGCCACACGCGTCACTTCGGCCGCGAAGGACCGCAGTTGATCCACCATGGTGTTGACGGTGTTCTTGAGTTCGGAGATCTCGCCCTTCACGTCCACCGTGATCTTCTTCGAGAGATCGCCCGCGGCCACCGCCGTCGTGACTTCCGCGATGTTGCGCACCTGCGAGGTGAGGTTGCCCGCCATGAAGTTCACGGACTCGGTCAGGTCCTTCCAGGTCCCTGCCACGCCCTGCACGTCGGCCTGGCCGCCCAGGTTGCCTTCGGTGCCCACTTCCCGTGCGACCCGGGTCACTTCCGCCGCGAAGGATCGCAGTTGGTCCACCATCGTGTTGACCGTGTTCTTCAGTTCGAGGATCTCGCCCTTCACATCCACGGTGATCTTCTTGGACAGGTCGCCGGCCGCGACCGCCTTCGTCACGTCGGCGATGTTGCGGACCTGGCTCGTCAGGTTGCCGGCCATCGAATTGACCGAGTCGGTCAGGTCCTTCCACGTGCCCGAGACACCTTCCACGCGCGCCTGTCCGCCCAGGGAGCCTTCGGTGCCGACCTCGCGCGCGACGCGGGTCACTTCGGACGCGAAGGAGCGGAGCTGATCGACCATCGTGTTGATCGTGTTCTTCAGCGTCAGGAACTCGCCCTTGACGTCGACATCGATCTTCTTCGACAGATCGCCCTTCGCCACCGCGGTCGTCACGTCGGCGATGTTGCGCACCTGGTCGGTCAGGTTGCCGGCCATGGAGTTGACCGAGTCGGTGAGGTCCTTCCACGTGCCCGCCACGCCCTTCACCTTGGCCTGGCCGCCGAGCTTGCCTTCGGTACCCACCTCGCGCGCCACCCGCGTCACTTCGGCCGAGAAGTTGCCGAGTTGCTCGACCATCTTGTTGATGGTCTTGGCCGTGCGCAGGAATTCGCCTTCCAGTTCCCTGCCGTCGACTTCGAGCGCCATGCTCTTGGAGAGGTCGCCCTGCGCAACGGCGCCGATGACGCGCGCCACCTCGGTGGTCGGATGCACGAGGTCGTCGATCAGCGCGTTGACGCATTCGACCGACTGCCCCCAGAAGCCGCGACTCTCCGACAGGACCGCGCGCTGCTTGAGCTTGCCCTCCCTGCCGACGACCCTGCGCAGCCGGGTGAGTTCGGCCGCGAGGTTCGCGTTCTGCTCGACCACATCGTTGAAGACCTCGGCGACCTTTCCTGCGATGCCCGTCCAGTGCATCGGCAAGCGCACCTTCGCGTCTCCGATGCGAAGCCGTGCCAGGGCATCGAGCAGAAGCTCGAACTCCTCCTGGGGAGCCGCAATGGAAAGTGTGTCTGGAGCGTTCATTCGTATCCCCTCTCACTGCCGCACGGATCTCCCCGCCGCGCCCCGACCTGTTCGGATCGCGTCTGCCTTCGTGGGAAACCGCCAACTATTGCGTACGACGACCGCGCCTGTAACGTACGACAAGCGATGTGTGGGGTAGGACCCAACCTACACATTGAGGCGGCGTCCATCCCTTGCGAGGGAAAATGATGGGCGAGAAGCGACGCCACTTAAGGCCCTTCTAAGGCTCTGCTTCGATATTGATGTAGTGCAAAGTCCGTCTCCTCGGCGACCCGCGAGACGGCAGTGCCCGGAGCAGCACACTGCATCCTGCTGCTCCCTTCCCGGAAGGAGAGTCGTCATGAGAACCCTCATACGCAATGCCGCACTGGCAGGCACCCTCGGTGCCATGTTGTTGGGCGGCGCACTCGCGCAATCCGCCTCGACCCTGCCACCCGTCCACAAGACGGGCTCGGCCGAATACCTCAGTGGTGGCATCGGGCTCGATGAATCCAGGGCGATCCAGCATGCCAGTACGCAATGGCCGCTGACCCTGGAGTTCGCCGCCAAGGACAGGAAGCACGACGACTTCCTGTCAGACGTCAAGGTCCGGATACGCGACACCCGGGGCCATGAGGCCCTCGAAGCCACCAGCGACGGGCCTTTCCTGCTGGCCAAGTTGCCGCCGGGCCCGTACATCGTCGACGCCACGGTCGGCGACAAGACGCTGCACGAGAACGTCACGATCAGGCCCCGCCAGCCGGCGAAGGCCGTCTTTGTGTGGCCGGCGGACGCCTCATGACAACGATCAGCGAGCTCGTTCACGAGATCGATGCCGGCGAGGTGCCTGACGACCAACGGCGCCGGATGCTCCTGGCTGCGACGCGCATCGTGGGCGGCGCCGGGCTGATCGGTGCGGCCTATCCCTTCGTGGCCAGCCTCGAGCCCTCGGCGCGCGACCGGGCGCGTGGCGGACCGGTCACCGGCAATCTCGCCGGCCTTTCCCCTGGCGAGTTGCGCACGGTCGCATGGCGGGGCAAGCCCATCTGGATGTTGCGCCGCAGCGATGCGATGGTGCGCGCGTTGCAGGCAGCAAATCAGGATCTCGCGGATCCGCTCTCCAAACGTTCCCAGCAACCGGCGTCATGCACCAATGCGACGAGGTCCGAACGTCCCGAGTACTTCGTGGCCATCGGCATCTGCACCCATCTCGGCTGCACGCCGACCTTGCGACTGGACGACGATGCGCTGAACGCCGAGCTTCACGCGCCAGGCGGCTTCCTGTGCCCGTGCCACGGCTCGCGCTTCGACCTCGCCGGTCGCGTCGTGAAGAACGTGCCGGCGCCCATCAACCTCGAGATCCCGAACTACCTCTTCACTTCGCCGACCACGGTCCGGATCGGTTGAGATGCTCGGGCGCGTACGGGTAATCATCGAGATGCTTCGGGCCTCCGTCCGCTTGTCAAGCGGTCAGTGATGTGCAAGATTGTGTGCGATCGAAACAAAGGAGACATCATGAAAAGGTACTTCCTTGGTGGCCTCAGCAGTGTGGGCGCCGCTGTGATGATTGTCAGCGGCACATTGGCCACTTTCAGTGCGGCTCTCGCCGCCGATCCGATCAAGATCGGCGTGATCGCGGAAGCGCAGGCCGTGGCGGGCTCTTCGATTGGCCCTGCGGCCCAACTCGCGGCCGAGGAGATCAACGCCAAGGGCGGCGTCGACGGGCGCAAGATCGAGATCGTTGTCTACGACGACCATTCCTCCTCGGCCGAGGCAGTGCGGGCCTTCCAGCGCGCGGTGAGCGAAGACAAGGTCAATGCCGTCATCGCCAGCTATGTCTCCGAAGTGGTGCTGGCCCTCGAGCCGTGGGCCGGGCGACTCAAGACGCTGATGATCACGCCCGGCGCGGCCTCGGACGTGATCACGCAGAACATCGCGAAGGACTACGAGCACAACAAGTACACCTTCCACGGCTACCTGACGTCGAGCGCGCTCGCCGGCCTCGTCTGCGATGCCGCCAAGGACCTGCTGGTCGATCCGCACAAGATGAAGACCGCGGTCATCATGAGCGAGGACGCTGCGTGGACGACACCGCTGGACGCCGGGTATGAGACCTGCCTCCCCAAGGTAGGGCTGAAGGTGCTCGACCACGTCCGCTTCTCGCCCGACACGACCGACTTCACGCCCATCTTCAACAAGATCGAGGCCCAGAAGCCGGACGTCATCATCACCGGCATCTCGCACGTCGGCACCCAGCCGACGGTGCAATGGAAGAGCCAGCAGGTGCCGATCCCGATGCTCGGGATCTCATCGCAAGCCACCAATTCGACCTTCTGGGCGGACACCAACGGCGCGACGGACGGCGTGCTCTTCAACGCGGTTTCCGGACCCGGCGTGGCCGTCACGCCCAAGACGCTGCCCTTCGTCGCTGCCTATCAGAAGAAGTTCGGCAACTCGCCCGCCTATTCGGGCTACACCGCGTACGACGAGGTCTACATGATTGCCGATGCGGTCCGACGGGCGAAGTCGACCGAGAGCGACAAGCTGGTGACCGCCATGGAGGGCACCGACTACGTCGGCACCATCGGCCGCATCGCCTTCCTGCCCAAGGGTGATCCGCACGTGCACGGGCTGAAGACCGGCAACGGCTACATCACCGGCCTGATGCTGCAATGGCAGGACGGCAAGCAGCTCAACATGTGGCCGAAGAACCTGGCCACCGGCCAGATGAAATTTCCCGCATTCATCAAGCTGCCGTCGAGCTGATCGCGTGGGCCCGGCCGTCGTCTTGAGCCGCGCGCCCGCCATGCGCCGCGGACCGAAAGGTCCGACGGTGGCGAGCGCATGATCTTCTGGCAGATCCTGGTCGATGGCTTTGCCATCAGCGCGCTTTACGCCCTCGGCGCCACCGGCTTCACGCTGATCTTCGGCGTCTCCGGCGTTCTCAATCTTTCGCATGGCGCGATCATGGTGGCCGCCGCGGTCGGCGCCTGGGCCGCGGCCGGCATGCTGCATGTCGGCAACTATGCGGCGGCGCTGATCGGCATCGCGGTCGGCGTGGTGCTGGCGTTCGCGACCTACTTCATCACGGTGAGGCCCATCCAGCGTTCGAGCAAGATCGCCGAAGCCGAGAAGGAGATCTTCATTCTCACGGCGACGCTGCTGTGGGGCATCATCGTCCAGGAGACGGTCGCCTACCTGTTCACCGACAACGCAAAGACGGTGCTGCCGATCGTCGAGGGCACGATCCCCTTCCTCGGCGTGCGGACGCCGACCAACGAGTTCTTCACTGCCGCGGTCTGCTGGCTGGCCATCGGCCTGCTCTGGATGCTGGTCAACAAGACGCGACGCGGCAAGGCGGTGCTGGCCGCCTCGATGAATGCGCGCGGCGTCACGCTGCTGGGCATCGAGTTGTCGAGCATCTATCTCACGGTCTGGCTGGTGTACGGGCTGCTCGCGGGCATCGCCGGCATCCTGCTGGGCATGTTCCTCGGCGTGAGTGCCTACAGCGTCGGTCCGCTCACGGCCAGCGCCTTTTCGATCGTGGTGCTCGGCGGCCTGGGCAGCGTATCGGGCTCGCTGATCGCTGCGTACGTGGTCGGCTACCTCGAGACTGTGACTGCCTACCTGATCTCACCTGCCTACCGGACCATTCCGTCGCTGATCCTGCTGATCGTCGTCATGTACGTGCGGCCCCAGGGGCTGTTCGGTCGGAGGTAGCCATGCGCTCGACTTTCAAGTCCCGCCTGTTCTGGATCGCCGTCGCGGTTTTGGCGGTTGGCGCCGTGCTGCCGGGTTTCGCCTCCGGCTACGTGCTGGGGCTGCTCACCGTGGCCTTCTACACGGCAGTGTTCGCGATGTCCTGGGACCTGCTGTTCGGCTTCGCGGGCGAGGTCAACTTCGGCCCCACCTTCCTCATCGGCCTGGGCGCCTATACGGCGGGCATCCTCGATGCGCGGCTCTCGCCGGGCATTTCCATCTGGGTCTGCGTGCTGGCCGGCGCCGCGATGGCGGTCATCGGCGGCGTGGTGCTCGCGCTGCCTGCCCTCCGTTTGCGTGGACCGTATTTCGGGCTGACCACGCTGGTCGCGGTGCTGATGCTGCAGAACTTCGTGGTCGTCTTCGCCGGATTGACGGGCGGCGAGATCGGCCTCCCGGTGCCCGACGTGATGTCCATCAGCGCCACGACGAACTACTGGATCGCCTTTGGCTTCATGGCCGTCAGCGGTGCGATCCTCTTCGGCCTCTCACGGTCACCGATCGGGCTCATCCTCCAGGCCAGCGGCCAGGACGCGGTGCAGGCCGGGGCGCTCGGCTTCAACGTGGCCAAGCACAAGCTGGCGGCCTTCATCGTCAGCGCCTTCTTCTCGGGCTTCGCGGGCGCGCTGATGGTCTTCTACATGGGCACCGTGTCGGTCGGCACTTTCGTCAACCTGTCGGTCGGCGTGCAGATCATCATCGCGGCGGTCCTCGGCGGCCGACGGACGGTGATCGGCGCGGCCATCGGCGCCATCTTCCTCATCGGCATGGGCGAGTTGCTGCGGCCTCTGGGCGAACTGGCGACGCTCATCGTCTCGGTGACGGCGTTGCTGGTGATCCTGTTCTTCCCGGACGGCTTCCTCGGCATGCTGCACGGAGGTGCGCGCCGTGAGTGAGTCGCCGATGCTAGAGGTGTCGCGCCTGACCAAGCGCTACGGCGGCCTGGTCGCGGTGAAGGACCTCAGCTTCGCGATCAGGCCGGGCGAGATCCTCGGCCTGATCGGGCCCAACGGCTCGGGCAAGTCGACGGCAATGAAGACCATCATGGGCGTGGAACAACCGACCGCCGGCTCCATCAAGCTCGACGGCGTGGAGATCGGCGGCCTGGCCTCGCACAAGGTGGCGCGCCTGGGCGTGGGACTGGTGTTCCAGCATTCGCGCCCGCTGCAGCGACAGACGGTGCTGGAGAACATCAAGGTCGCGCTGCTGCCCGATCGGCTGACCCAGTTGTTCGCCGGCGCGGATGTCGACGCCAAGGCCCGGTCCATCGCCGATCGGGTTGGCCTCGCCGCCGTCATCGATCGCAAGCCGCCGACACTCCCTTTCGCCGACCTGCGGCGGCTCGAGTTGGCGAAGGCGATCGCGAGGCATCCCAAGCTGGTGCTGGTGGACGAGCCCTTCGCCGGTCTGACGACCCGGGAAGTCAGCGCCTTCTCCGACCTGATCCGCGAGTTTCGCGACGAGGGACGTGCAGTGCTGCTGGTCGACCACAACGTCAAGGGGGTGTCGGCGCTGGTCGATCGCGTGCTTGCGATGTACCTCGGCGAGTGGATTGCCGAAGGCGCCGCCGCTGACGTCATGAAGGACGAAACGGTGCGGCGGGTCTATCTGGGCGGTGCGCTGACCCGGGTGGCCCATCCGCCGGCCAGCGTCGACGACCGGGCTCCGATCCTGGAGGTCGAGAACGTCGGCGTGCTCTACGGCAAGGCGCTGGCCCTGCAGGACGTGTCGCTGCATGTGCGTGAAGGCGAATTCGTCTCGCTGGTGGGATTGAACGGCGCCGGAAAGACGACGCTCTTCAATGCGATCTCGGGGCTGGTGCCCTACTCCGGCACCGTCAAATGGGCCGGCGAGTCGCTGCGCGGAAGCAGCGCTGCCACCATCGCGCGCGGAGGGGTCGTTCATTGCCCGGAGACCCGGGAACTGTTCGGCGACATGAGCGTGCGCGAAAACCTCGACCTCGGCGGCAACAGCCTCGACAAGACGGAGCGTCTGCAACGTCTCGATTGGCTGTTCGAACTGTTCCCGATCCTGCGCGATCGCCAATCCCAGATGGCGCGAACCTTGAGCGGCGGCGAGCAGCAGATGCTGGCGATCGCCCGCGCGTTGATGATGAAACCGACGCTCCTGATCCTCGACGAGCCGACACTCGGCCTCGCGCCGGTGATCCTCGAGGTCTTGTCGAAGGCGCTGGAGCGGCTGCGCAGCACGACCACCATCAGCGTGCTGCTCGGCGAACAGAACGTGACCTTCGCCCTTCCCCATGCTGACCGGGTGTACGTGCTGGATCACGCGCGGGTGGTCTGGGAAGGACCACCGGGTCGCTTCGAACAAGAGGCCGGCGCGACTTATCTGTAAGGGTGCATGCGCGGATCACCGGGCAAGATTTGCGGACGCATGGCCCGACCTGATTGACCTCGCGCTTCGATCATGGCCACTCCTTCAACGAACATTGAAAGAGGCCATCATGCAAAGCGTTCCCTCCACGAACCCGTACTCGAAGGTCATCGCGAACTCCAAGCGCGTCCGCTGGGACATCGACAACGACGTCATCCGTCACCGGCGATTTGATCTTGGGAAGATGTTCCTGCCGGCCGGCTTGTCGCTGGTCGACGAACTGGATTTCCTGACGTCCGATGACCGGCGCCTGCTGAGCCAGGTGCAGGGTCGAAGCTACGCCTACATCTTCGGCCTGGTGGAGCGATTCATCGGCGCCAAGGTGCTCGAGATCAGCCGGCAGCACGCGCTCGGCGACCAGGTGGCTCTGGAGGCACTGGTCCGCATGGCCGACGAGGAACTGAAGCACCAGGAGTTGTTCCGGCGCATGGAAATGATCATGGCCGCCGACATGCCGCCGGGATACATGGCGACTGCCGAACCCAACGCCGTCGCGACCGCCGTACTGAGCAAGAGCAACTGGTCGGTGATGGCGCTGACCCTGGACATCGAGCTCTTCACGCTGACCCACTATCGCGCCAGCATCGCGCCGCGGGACGACCTCTGCGAGCTTTGGAAAGACGTCTTCCTGGCCCACTGGAAGGAGGAGTCGCAGCATGCGGTCCTGGATGAACTCGAGTTCATGCGCGAGGACGCGCGCCTGACGGTCAGCGAACGCGACGCGGCCGTCGGCGAACTGATCGACCTGGTCGTGGCGGTCGACGGCATTCTCCAGGCGCAGGCGGGCGCCGATGCGACCTACTTCGCATCCATCGCAGGCAAGCGCTACGACGACACGGAACGCAGTGCCATCGGCGCGGGGATCCTGAAGGCCTATCGCTGGCAGTACATCGTGTCGGGCGTCATGGAACCGCGCTTCCAGAAGGTCCTCTTCGGCGTTCTCGATGAGAGGCAGGCAGCGCGGGTGACGGATGCGCTCCAGCCGCTGCTCTACGCGGTGCCTCTCCAATAGCGCATTGCCGTGACTGGCCGGAGACCGAGATCATGGTGCCCGAGTTGATGCTGCTGGGCTTCGCCGCCTGGACCCTGCTGCTCCTGCTCACCACCGTGGGCGCCTACCGGTTGAGCCGCGTCTTCCGTGGTCGGGCGGGAATGAGCGAATTTCCGGCCGACCCTGTCGAGGGACAGGACTGGTACTTGCGCTCGATGCGCGCACACGCGAACTGCGTCGAAAATTTGCCCGTGTTCGCAGTGCTGGTCTTCGCGTTGCGCGTTTTCGGCATCGCCGACGCGGCGGTGGACTTGCTGTGCGTGGCCGTCCTGGCGGCACGGATCCCCCAGTCGCTGGTCCACGTCTGCTTCACCCAGACGGATCGCGTCGTGTCGGTGCGCTTCGCGTTCTTTTTCGTTCAGTTCCTCAGCTTCTTCGGGCTGATTGCGTTGATTGCTTTCCATCGTTGAAATCATGCGGACTCTTGAGGCTGTTCTCGCGACGCCACGATGCCGGGGGCATGCCGAACTCGCGCCTGAAGGCGCGGCTGAAAGCCGTATCGGTTTCATAGCCGACTTCGAGCGCGATATGCATCATGCTCAAGGCACTGCGCCGCAGGAGGTTCGACGCGAGCGCCATGCGCCACTTGCCGAGATATTGAATGGGAGGCTGCCCGACATAGTGGGTGAATTTTTCGGCGAGGACCGAGCGCGATGTCCCGACCTCGCGCGCAAGGCTTTCGAGCGTCCACGGATGCGCCGGCTGCTCGTGCATGAGGGCAAGGCATTTGCCGACGGCGCGGTCGCGCAAGCCCGCGAGCCAACCCGTCTGGCCCTCGGACATCTCGGCGATGTACCGGCGCAATGTTTCGACCACCAGCACCTCGGACAATTTGGCCAGCACGCCTTCGCCGCCGGGTTGGGTGGAAGCGGCCTCCGCCACCGCGTAGACGAAGGAACGCTCCACCCAGTCAGTCTTCTCGTCCCTCCTGAGCCTGACCGTCAGCACCCTGGGCAGCGTCGCCAGGACCGGCCGGCACAGGATGGGATCGCAGGACAGATAGCCGCAAATGATGCGGGTCGCCTCGCCGCCGCCGCCCAACTGCAGTTCGTCGGGCCTCTCGCGCAACAACCCCCGCACATCGAGCAGCGGCCCCGACACGTCGATCCCGGACGAGGCCATCGTGTGGGCATCGCCATGCGGAAACAGGATGATGTCGCCGGCCTGCAGTTGAAGCGCCGGCATGCCGTCGAGCTTCACGGTGCACGAACCGTCGACGAAGAAATGGTAGAAGAGCAGGCGCTCGGATCCCGCGTTGACCTGCCTGGCGACTGCCTCCGCTTCCGGCGAGGCAAAGCACCATGGCGCGGTGAATCTGGCGTTGAAGAAGATCGCGCTGTTGAACTGCAAGACCTTCAAGACCTCGGACAAGGCATCCATGTCGACTTCGCCTCCGCAGCAGCGTCGCCATTTGATCACCTTTCACCGCGCTACGATTTCCTCCCTTTTCAGCGATACATGTTCACCCTCACCCGCCTCACAATCCAGCGCGCCCGGAAAGAGCGCTTGCCCCAGGTCGCCGGGAGCCTGACGTTCACGACCTTGCTCTCCATCGTTCCCTTGCTCGCAGCGAGCTTTGCGCTGTTCACGCGATTCCCGATCTTCAAGCGGTTCAAGGACGCGCTTCAGGAATTCCTGCTGAGCCGACTGCTGCCGTCGGACATCGCACGCACGGTCTTGAAGTACCTGAACCAGTTCGCCGCGAACGCCAGCGGTCTGACCTGGATCGGCTCTCTCTGCTTGCTGGGAACGGCCGTCGCGATGCTGCTGACCGTGGAAAACGCACTGAACCGGATGTGGGAGGTCCGGAAGAATCGGCCGTTCTTCAGGAGGGTCGGCCTGTACCTGTTGATGCTGGCGGTCGGGCCACCCGTTCTGGGCTTGAGTCTGTGGGCGACGTCGTATCTGCTGGGCACGTCCATGGGGATGATCGGCGCGCTGCCACGATCGCTCGCGTTCGTGCTCGACCTCGGGCCGATCCTGCTCGGCGTCACTGCACTGACGTGCATGTTCTACCTCGTCCCGAACACCAAGGTGCGGCTGCGTGATGCGGTCGCAGGCGGCCTGATCGCCAGCATCGCCTTCGAGCTCGGCAAGCGCGGCTTCACCGCCTACCTCGTCAAGGTGCCGACGTACAAGGCGCTGTACGGCACGTTCGCCGCGCTTCCCTTGTTCTTGCTGTGGGTGTACTTCTCGTGGCTGGTCACGCTGATCGCGGCCATGACGGCGGCCAACCTGGCTCTCAGCCGGCGACGGGCGGGCAAGCCCGGCCGCGCCTAGCCACGCCTGCCTCAGTACACGCCGAGCGCCAGCCCCGTCGCCAGTGCGGCGCCCAGCTCGCGGCACTGCGCGAGGTCTTCGGCGCCGATCGTCTTGGGCTGCGCGATGGCCTCGGGCGTCTGCGCGTGGGTGCACACGATCAATGCCGGCGCGACGCAGCGCAGCCGCCAGCCAGTGGCAATGCGGTCGATCTGCCGCACGGCGTTCTGGCCGTCGCTGCCGGCGCACACCAGCGCTGCGTAGGGCCGGCCGTTCACGCGATCGAGCGCGGCGTAGTAGCAACGGTCGAAGAAGTCCTTCATCAGCCCGGCCATCGCGGCGAGGTTTTCAGGGGTGGCAAAGATGTAGCCGTCGGCGCCCAGCACGTCGTCGGGCTGGGCCTCGGGCGCACGCAGCAGGCGAACATGGACGCCGGGTTCCTCGCGCGCGCCTTCGGCGGCAGCCTGCGCCATCTGCGCAGTGCCGCCGGTCATGGTGTGATAGACCACGAGGAGCGTCTTGGGGGTCATGCCGCCCAGCATAGCGGCCCGGCCCGATGAAGGGCGAACTCAGTCGTCCTTGTCCTTGTCCTTGCCCCTGGAGCGTTCGTTGAGGAAATCGAATGCGGCCCGCCAGGTCTGCGGCGAGTTCAGGATGCCGAGGTGGCTGGTGTGCAGGATGGGATCGTAGGCGCCCTGCCCCGTGAACGTGATCTCGCGCACGCCGCGCAGGCTGGCGCTTCGCGAGAAGTCCGTCGGCTTGCCAAACGAATCCACGGCGGGCACCGGCGCGACCGAGCCGTCCTGCACCGGGAAGTAGACGAAGCTGCTATCGCCGTTGCGGATCACCAGCATGCGCGTGGGTCCGTCGTTCTCGTCGCGCCCGCTGCGGCCGTTGAGCAGTTGCAGGAAGGGCGTGTCGGGCGAGCCCAGTTCCTGGCACAGGTCGCTCGCAGGCGTGAAGCCGCCCGCCGCCGGGGCCTGCCAGTAGTTGGCGGGGTCGGGCGAGCAGTTGATGATCCCGTGGTTGGGCCCGTCGATGGCCACGAAGCGGCGCACCGTGTGTTTCACCTCGTCCTGCCGCATCCATTCGCGCGCGAGCGTCACGCCCAGGCTGTGCCCGACGATGTCCACCTGCTTGGCGCCCGTGAAGTCCAACACCGCGCGCACGAACCGGCGCAGGTCCGGCACGTTGGCCGCATCGGTATGCGCGATGCTCGAACGGCGTGTCTGGTCGGCGGCCAGGTCGCACTGGTCGCCCTGGTAGCCCACGCCCCAGAGTTCGCTCGGGGCATAGCCGTTGTCGGAAAAGTATTGCGCCATCGCCTGGACGCGCCCGTAGGGGTTGCAGGCGGTGGGAAACGGCGTGTCGTTGTTGCCGTGAATGAAGATCACCGGTGTTCGCGTCACCGTTCCGGCGGCGCCGAAGCCGATGAGGGGCTTGGCGAGCGAGGTGTCTTCGATCGAAGGGAACCCCGGTGGCAGCGTGTTGCCCACGAGGCCCGCCGCCTGTGCGGCGGCCGCGGTCACGAGGGTGGCGAGAGCGGCGGCATGGCGAATCCACGGTTTCATCAGCGGGCTCCTTCCTCAGCGACGGCATGATGCCGGCAAAACCCGGCGCCGGCAAGGATCGACCCAGGCGTGCCGCTTGCAGACCGCTACTTGCGCAGGTACGCTCCCTGCACACTACCGCAACCCATGGACGCGATTCCCAGGATCAATGACGGCGAGCTCGACCTGCAGCATCTGCAGATCTTCGACATCCTGCTCGTGGAGCGCAATCTGACCCGTTGCGCGCGGGTGCTCAACATGACGCAGCCGGCGCTCAGCAAGACGCTGGCACGCCTTCGTCTCTACTTCGGCGATCCTCTCTTCGTGCGTGTCGGRCTCAAGATGGAGCCGACACCCAAGGCGCTCGAACTGGCACAGCCCGTACGCGCCATTCTCGACAGCGTGCGGGCGCTCCGGTCGGACCATGCGCCCTTCGACCCGCTCGTTTCCGAGCGGCGATTCAGCTTCTTCATGATCGATGCCGCGGTGGTCCAGCTGTTGCCGCCGCTGCTCGCGATCCTTCGCGTCGAGGCGCCCAAGGTGCACGTGCAGGCCGTTCCCTGCGACATCCATCACCTCGACCAATGGCTCGAATCAGGCCTCGTCGACCTGGCCATCGGCTCCTTCGCTTCGCTTACGCAAGGCATCCGGCGCCATCCCCTGTGGACGGAAGGCTATGTGTCCCTTTTCCGCAAGGAGCACCCGCGCCTCGATGCAGAAAGCCTGATGGCGCGCTCCGATGAAGCACGCGCCGCCACGGCGCTCGAGCGCTTCGTTGCTGAACAGCACGCGCTCGTCTCAGTGATCGGGACTGGCCACGAGTACGCGAATGCCGAGCGCCTGCTCGAATCGACGCTGCCTCGCGACCACATCGTGTGCCGCGTGCCGACCTTCGCGGCGGCCGCGCACATCGCCAGGAACTCAGACATTGTGGCGACCGTGCCGCGCACGCTCGGCGTCGCCCTGGCCCATGACCTGGACCTGGTCGCGGTCGAGCCGCCACTGCGGTTGCCGAGCATGGAGATCGCGCTGTACTGGCACGACCGCTTCCACCGCGATCCAGGCAGCCAATGGCTGCGCGGGATCTTCCGCCGCCTGTTCCTGCGCGATGCCGCTCAGGCCGCCTGAGCTTCCTCGGCCTGCGGGACGGGAGCCGCTGCGGTCGGCCGAGGTTCGGGATTCAGGATGAGGTCGAAGTCCAGCAGGTAGCTGCCATCGCCCTGCTTCACCCACTCGCCCACCAGCGATTCGCGCACGCCGAAGACCGCGTCCGAATCGAGATAAGGATCGCCCTTGCGGAACACGTGGGTCACAAGCGTCTGGAAGCCCGGGGCTTTCACCATGAAGTGCAGGTGGGCGGGCCGCCATGGATGGCGGCGCGTGGCGCGCAGCATCTCGCCGACTGTGCCGTCGTCGGGAATGGGATAGGCCACGGCGGCGATGGTGCGGAAGCTGAAGTGGCCCTGCGCGTCCGAATGAAGCACACCGCGCGCCTGGGCATGATCCAGCTCCGCATGCTGCACGTCGTAGTGGCCTTCGCTGTCGGCCTGCCAGACGTCGAGCGTCGCACCGGCGATCGGGCTGCCGTCGAGCGACCGCACCGTGCCGCGAACGAGGCAAGGCTCGCCGCTCGCCCCGTTGCCGACATCGTCGCCATTCTCATAGTGCGGCGCACCCTCCACATGGAAGGGCCCGAACACCGTGGCCTCAGTGCAGCCGGCGGGCTTGTCGTGGTTCATCATGATGGTGAGCATCGACAGGCCCAGCGTGTCGCTCAGCAGGATGAACTCCTGCCGCTTGTCGTCGCACTTCTGGCCCGTCGCCGTGAGGAACTGGATGCCTTGCATCCACTCCGCCTCGGTGAGTTCGACCTCGCGGGCGAAATCGTGCAAGTGCTGCACGAGGCTCGTCAGGACGCGCTTCAGGCGCGGGCTCGGCGTATCCGCGAATCGTTCGATCACCGCCTCGGTGATGGTGTGCTGGTTCAATGTGCGCATGTTGGGGTCTCCTTGGGATGAAATGAGTCGGACATCAGAAGGGGCACAGCGCCATGGCCCAGAAGCGTATGCCCTGCGGACGGTTGCGCGCGCCGAACTCGGACTGGATCCGAAGCGTCAGCGAGAAGTTGGGGCTGAAGCGAAAGCTGGCGAAAGGCCCGAGCGCGTTGACACGGCCCTTGTTGCCTTTCACCACGACGCCGTTCACTTCGTCGTCGGTGGTCTGGCGATAGATGTAGCCGTTGAGGCCGACCAGCAGTTGCAGCGTTGCACGGTAGCCGGCACTGAACTCGATCGAGGCTTCGTTGCCCGAGTGATAGCCGGTCGCCTTGTTGCGATCGTTGAAGCCCCAGCGGAACTTCGCGCTGACGTCGCTGAGTGGGGTCGGAAACCAGGTGAACGCATAGACCGGCGCGACCTGGTCGTAATTGCGGCCGGTGTTGACATAGGCATGCACGTCGTAGCTGCCCGTGGGCAGGTTGGTCTCCACGCCCAGCGTCTGGTGGAAAGTCGTGCCGTGCCAGCCGAGGATGATCGGAGAGAACGACAAGTCCGAGAGCCCGGTCTTGTGCCCGCCATGATCCAGCGGCGGAAACGGCGCAGGCCGGGCAATGCCGAGATTGAGATCGACCGCGCTGATCGGCTGCACGATCCGTGTCTCGACGTTCGCGCCGAGGAGAACGACGCCCGGCCACACATAGGACAGCCGGGGCGCCACCACGTCGGACTGCAGCCGGAAGTCGACGAAGCGGGGATTGTCGTTGCCGGCGTTGTCCTTGAACTGCGTCGCCGTGTAGTGCTGATAGAACAGCAGCCAGTGGGCACCTTCGGGCAGCATGTAGCCGGCGAAGGTGTTGTCGACGCCGATCGGATAGGAGTTGCCGCCGCCTTCGGTGGCTGAAGCCGGACCCGCCGGAGCCCAGCAGGCGACGAGCGTGAGCAGCACGCCCAGGTGCGAGCCACGCGGGTTCATGGCGCAGGCCGTTCGCCGTCGAAGGCGTTCTGGAGCAGTTGACGGATGGCCCGCGCTTCCAGCGGCCGCGGATTGGGATAGCGGTTCTCCATCGCGAGCGAGCTAACCCGGTCGAGGTCGCTGGCGTGAAGGCCGAGGTCCTTCAACGCCATGCCCGCGCCGGCGCCCTTGGCGAGATCGAATACGCCTTGCGCCGCATTCATGCATCCGAGCGCCCGAGCGATGCGCTCCATGGCCTCCGGCGCCGCGGCGGCGTTGTAGGCGAGCGCGTGGGGCAGCACGATCGTGTGCACCTGGGCGTGCGGCAGGTCGAAGCTGCCGCCGAGCGTGTGGCACAGCTTGTGGTGCAGGCCCACGCCGGCGCTCCCCAGGGCGGTGCCGCAGAGCCAGGCGCCATACAACGCATCCGTGCGCGCGGCCGAGATCCTTGCAGCATCCCCGCTCGCGAAGCCGGGCAGCGCACGCCCAAAGGCGGCAATGCCCTCCTGCGACATCAACGCGACGACCGGATTGATGTCGGCGGCATAAAGACTCTCCGCCGCATGCGCCAGCGCATTCATGCCGCTGGTGACGCTGATCTCCAACGGCAGCGAGTGCGTGAGCTCGATGTCGTAGATCACTGTGCGCGGACGCACGCGTGCATCGTTGCCGGTCTTCTTGAGGCCAGCCTCGGTGATGCCGTAAATGGCCGTCATCTCGGAACCGGCGTAGGTGGTCGGTATCGCCAGGATCGGCAGACCCGATTCCAGGGCGATCGCCTTGCCGAGCCCGATGGTGGATCCGCCGCCGACGGCCACCGCGCAATCGGCACCGAGCCGTCTGGCAAGCGCGCGCGCTTCGCGGGCTGTCTCGATCGGCACGTGCATCTCGGCGCGATCGAAGATGCCGACGCAGGCGTTCCCCAGGATCGATGCGACGCGCTTGGCTTCGGAGCGCTGGCCGGGCGTGCTGAGGACGATGGCGCGGGTCGCGCCGAGCGTGTCGATCTCGGCAACCAGACGATCGAGCGTGCCGGCGCCGAACACGACGCGCTGGGCGTGCGTGGAATGGGTGAAGGCCTTCATGCAGGCACGCCTTCCTGCCCGATGGGCGCATGTCCATGGCCTGCGCGGTCGACGAAGCGGATGCGCAGTTCGTCGCCGGGCGAAGCGTCCATCTCGTCTTCCGCCAGAAGGCGCACGATCCGTCGGCTCGACCGCCTGTCGTCACGCACCTGGAGCAAGGCAGGAATCCACGGAGCCACGGAGCCGCTTCGCCGGACCGCGCCCACATAGTCGGCCGCGGCAGGCGCGCACATCGCGCTCGCCAAGGCGGCGTCGATGCGCCGGCGCGAGGCGTGTGAGGCGCGGGTGATGGTGCCGGTCATCTCGTGCGGCCGCTGCAACACCGAGGACGCACCGGCCAGGTCGCCGATCTGGATCAGACGCCGCGCTTCGGTGGAGGAGCAGCGCACGGCCTCCTGCGTTCCGGGCACCGCGTCGAGCGACACGGGCGCCACGCTGAAACCCAGCGCCAGTCCCAGGGCCGAGAGATAGGCGACGGTCCCGACGCGCCCCCGTCCGCAGGCGAAGTTATCGCCGACGATCAGTTCGCGCATCCCGAGTTGCGTCAGCAGCGTGTCACGCACGAACGCCTCCGCATCCTGCTGGCTTCGCTGCTCGTCGAAGCGCAGCACCAGGCAGTGGTCGACCGCTCCGGTGGCGGCCAGCAACTGCATGCGATCGTCCACGCTCGACAACAAACTTGGGCAGGCATCCGGCCGGACGACTGCGCGGGGATGCGGGTCAAAGGTCACCACCGCGGTCGGCAGCCCGAGCTGCTCCCCACGTGCGCGCAATTGCCGGAGCACCTTCGCGTGGCCGCGGTGGACGCCGTCGAACATGCCGATCGAGACGACCGCGCCCTTCAGCGCGAACCCGATGGAGTCAGTGATGACCTTCATGGCGCCACCTCAGATTGCGAGGGTGCTGCTGAGCGAGAGCTTTTCCTGATGCCGCGCGGCGTCCATCGCCTTCGCGTAGTCGGCGGTGGCCTTGTAGTCGGTGTTGTCGTCGATCTCGGATTCGATGCCGCAGACCTGGCGCGCCAGCTTGCCGTAGGTGCCGGATCCAGAGAACTCCGCGCGCTGCATTGTCAGCATGCGAATGCTCTGCAGCGGCGTGCCGTTGAAATTCTCGAACACGAAGAGACGGTTTCCCCAGTCGGTCAGGAACAGGTCGCGAATCACGCGTCCGATGCGAAGGCGGTCCTTCGGCCGGCCGACCGGTCCGGAGTTCATCTTCTCGAACAGCGTGTTGAGCTTCGAGTCCTCCCATTGGTCCTCGGTGGCGAAGAGCAATGCGCTGCGGCCCGACAGGTCGACCAGTTCGTAGATCATCTGCGAGAAGTTCTCGAGATAGAGCGCCCGGCCGAAGTCGTAGATGAGGATGTTCGGCTTGTAGAGCCCGCCCGGCGTATGGAAGCCGAGTTCCTCGCTCGCCACCACGTGCGCCAGCATCGCCTGGTGAAAGCCGATCAGCTTGGCCACGCGCGTCTGCACCGCCGGGATCTTGCTGGTGCCGATGTGTTCGGTGATGAGCACGGCCAGTCCGGCCATCAGTTCGGCGCGGACCATCTGGCGAACCAGCGCGTGATAGTGCAGCCAGTCGAAGACGCGCTGCGGATAGAGCTTGGCATGCTCGGGATTGCCCAGATGGAACACATGCGACCAGGGGATGAAGACGTGGTCGAACACGGTCATGCCGTCGAGTTCGTCGCCCTTGGAGGCCAGCGGATGCTCGACTGCGTCCTCCTTCACCAGGCTCTCGCGGCACACCACGCTGAGGCCCTTGGTGGCTACCGGCACGGCGGCGAAGATGATCTGATCCCCCGGAATTCCCGGACGGAAGAACACGCCGATATGCACCCAGTCGGCAAAGGCGGTGCCCGTCGACACGGCCTTGACGCCGTCGACCACGATGCCCAGCTCGTTGCGCTCGATCACGCGCAGACCCGGCGACCTGGCCTGCGCCTCGGGCGTGGAGCGGTCCATCTGCGGATCGACGAAATTGGGTGCGCAGTTGTGGTCGCGCTGGCGCACGAACTCGGCGAAGTCGGCGATGTTCTGCGCCAGCGGCTGGCCCTCGGTGCCGATCGACTGCGTCTGCCAGGGCATCGGATCGTCGGTGTAGGTGGTCAGCACGTAGTTGTTGACGTCCGGCGTGCGCGGGAACGACGCGCCCATCATTTCGCGCATCACGGTCTCGTGGTAGCGGCGCTTCTTCTTCAGCTCTTCCCGGGTGCGGTGGCCGAACCACATCATCGAGCGGCGCTCGCCGGCCTCGTCGACATAGGTCATCACATCCTGCAGGTCCGGGCGGTGGTGCAGGTCGTAGAAGTCGGCATGGCGCTCGGCATAGTCGCGGGTCTTCGGATGCGTGGCGACGTTGTCGATCTTCTCGTTGCCGACCCAGACGACACGGCCGTCATTGAGGGACTCGATGTATTGCTTTCCGGTTCTCAGCATGGCTGTTCCTTGGTGGTGGTGACGAAAGAAACCTTGGCTCAGGCGTGAGCGGTCGGCTGGGTGGTTGCATAGGACCGCTTGCAGTACACGAGCGGATCGCGGTGCTCCTCGGGGTGTGCTGCAGTGGCCAGCACACGGGCGATGAAGATGCTGTGGGTGCCGACCTCGGTCGCGCTGATCACGCGGCAGTCGAGCGCGACGAGTGCGTCCTCGCTGTAGGGCGCGCCGGTGGAAAGGGTGCTCCAGCCGCCTTTCTCGAAGCGCTCGGTCATCGGTACCGCGCCGACGCCGGCAAACAGGTCGGACGTGCCGCGCTGGTGCGCGCTGAGCCAGTTGACGCAGAGCACGTCGTTGGTCTTGATGACACCGTTGACGTAGCTGCGCCGATTCATGCAGACCAGCAGCGTGGGTGGATCGGCACAGACGGAAGCGACGGCCGAGCAAGTCACGCCGGCGATGCCGGCAGGTCCGGCCGTCGTCACGACGGTCACGGCCGTCACCGCACGCGCCAGGGCTTCGCGGAATTCAACGTCCGAGACACCTCCATCGGCGAATGATTCGACTGCATCGTTCAATGCATGGTGGGTCATGTCTGCGCTCCTCAGGCCGTTGATACAGAGGCCGGATCGGTCTCTGCGGGTGAGGAAAATAGTAGGTGGGGCTGACTGCCGGCACCATCCGTCGCAGCGGAATAGACACTATTCCCCGATCGGGGGTCGGGCGGTCAGGACCACGCATGGATGGGACCTTCACCGCGGTCAATGCCTCGCGGCAAACGGAACCATCGATCGTGTGGAGGCCCATCGCCACTGCCTGATGATGCGCGCCGGCCGTCACCATGGTCCGCAGACTCCAGCAAGTGATGGACTGAAATCCCAGTTGACTACTGCGAACGCCGCCGGGCACTTGCCTCGGCCGCTGCCGCTGCGGCCTGCAGAGCCGCGAGGTCGATCGGCGCCAGGTCCACTTGCACCCTGCTGATCCGGCCCGGATAGCGGCCGGCGGCTGTGTAGTCGTCGCTGACGGGGACGCCTGTGTCCTGGCCAACATCGAAGCTCTCGCCGCTTGTCCCGGCCGACGAGAGGATGGTCCGGTCGATGCGCCCTTGCGCGATCTGCCGGCCATCGACGCTGATCTTCATGGTGCCGCCCTTGCCGAGGCCGGACGGCGGGTCCATCGTGAAATCGAAGCGAACGCTGGCCCGTCCCGGCGCGAGCGGCTCGGCAGCCGCGACCTTCCACTGCTGGCCCGGCTGTGTCGACAGCGCCTCATAGGCGACCGGCCGGCCGTCCTTGAGGTAGAAGCTCCAGCCACCGAACCAGCTGCCGCGCGCCAGCAGCACGCCGGTGGTGCCCGCGGCCGGCACGTCGATGTCGGCCGTGACGCTGAATGACCGGGCTGTGAAGCTCGGCGCGCGGGCGTCCGCAATGCTGAGCCCGCCGCCCCAATAGCTGAACGACAGTTGCTGCGGGGCATGCGTCACGATGTTCTGCATGGCGCGCGCGAAGCCCAGTTCATCCTGCACCGGCAGCACGTTGTTGCGCCGCGCTTCCTCGAGCCACAGCGCCTTCATCTTCTCCACCTTGGCCGGGTAACGGGCCGCCACGTCCTGCGACTGGCTGTAGTCGTGCTTCAGGTCGTAGAGTTCCCATTCGTAGTTCGCGAAGCTGGCGCCCTCGGGCGCCTTCTGCTGCCACGGCAAGCGCCGCACCTTGGTGCTGGCCAGCCAGCCTTCGTGGTAGATGCCGAGGTTGCCCGTCATCTCGAAGTATTGCGTGGCGTGTCGCTCCGGCGCGTCGGGATGGTCGAAGGTGTAGGCCAGGCTCACGCCGTCGATTCGCTGCTGCTTGACGCCGTCGACCTGGGTCGGCGCGGGCACGCCGACGCTCTCCAGGATCGTCGGATAGATGTCCGTCACGTGCGTGAACTGGCTGCGGACCTCGCCCGCCGACTTGATCCGCCCGGGCCACGAGATCACCATGCCTGTGCGCGTGCCGCCGAGGTGCGAGGCGACCTGCTTCATCCATTGGAATGGCGTGTCGAGGGCCCAGGCCCAGCCCGCGGGATAGAGCGCGGAGGTCCGCTCGCTGCCCATCACTTGTATCTGGCTCTGCACCCACGCGGGGCTCTCCCGCACCCGGTTGGCGAGCAGACCGAGGTCGTTGAGCGTGCCGCTGGGCGAGCCTTCGCCGCTGGCGCCGTTGTCGCCGGCCATGAAGATCACGAGCGTGTTGTCGCGCACGCCCATGCGATCGAATTCGTCGAGGATGCGGCCGATTTGGTCGTCCTGGTAGGCGACCATGCCGGCGAACACCTCCATGTAGCGCGCATCGATGCGCTTCTGGTCTTCGCTCAGCGAGTCCCAGGCCGGCAGTTCGGCCGGACGCGGCGTCAGTACGGCGTCCGGCGGGATCACGCCCGCCGCCTTCTGGCGCGCAAAGCTCTCCTCGCGCAAGTGGTCCCAGCCCATGTCGAAGCGGCCCTTGAACCGGTCGATCCACTCGTGCGGTGCCTGGTGCGGCGCGTGGCCGGTGCCGGTCGCGTAGTAAAGGAAGAAGGGCTTGTCGGCTGCCGCGGCCTTCTGCTGGTGGATCCAGTGGATCGCATCGTCGGCCAGCTCATGGTCGAGCGTCGTCTTGCCGTTGAACTTGTCCTCGGGCACCCGGACCGTGTTGCGATACAGGACCGGATGCCACTGGTCGGTCTCGCCGCCGATGAAGCCGTAGAAGTATTCGAAGCCGAGGCCAGTCGGCCAGGCGTCGAAAGGACCGGCGTCCGACGCCTGCCACGCCGGCACGTTGTGATGCTTCCCGAATTGGGCGGTGTTGTAGCCGTTGTCCTTGAGCACCTCGGCGATGGTGGCCGCGCTGCGCGGAAAGGCGGCCCAATAGCCGGGATAGCCGGTGGCGACCTCCATCACTGCGCCGTTGCCGACGGCCTGGTGGTTGCGGCCAGTCAGCATCGAGGCGCGCGTCGGCGCGCACATGGCGGTCGTGTGGAACTCGTTGTATTTCAGGCCGCTGGCGGCAAGGCGTTCCAGTGCGGGCGTCGGGATCGGGCCCCCGAAGGCCGAGGTGGCGCCGAAGCCGATGTCGTCGGTCAGCACGACCAGCACGTTGGGCGCGTTCGCCGGTGCCGTCGGCTGGGACGGCCAGGCCGGTTTGGCGCTTTCAGGCGTCAACCCGATGCGACCCTGGAACGGCTGCGGCGCGATCGGCAGCGTCTGGCGAGCGTCTGGAGCGCCAGCGATCGCCACGGCCAACTGACACACGGCGACGCCGACGGCCAGCAGGCGAAACGGAAGAAGGCGTCGGCGGTTCGTGTGTGTCATTGGCAGAAGGCCCTTGTCTCGATGGGGAAGGCAGTCTATGAACGAACGACACACCCGTGGATCACGCAAATCATCCAGCTGATAAGCTTTCGTGATCACTCAACTTTCCGGTCGCGGCCGGCGCCCGGGGTTCGAAGATGACGATGCGACTGGACGATCTCGACTACTTTTTCGCAGTGGCCACTCACGGCAAGGTCCGTCGCGCCGCGGCTGCGTTGGGCATCTCTCAGCCAGCCGTCACGCAGGGCTTGCAGCGCCTCGAAAAGGAACTGGGATTTCCGCTTTTCGTGCGCAGCGCCAGGGGCATGGAGCTTACGCAGGTGGCGGAACAGTTCCGCAAGCGCACCGGATCGCTGCGCGCAAGTCTCGGCGAGGCCATCAAGGAAGCGGTGGACCTGCACCTCGGTCAAATGGGCGTGCTGCGCGTCGGCGTGTCACCGCTCTACGTGCAGCGCCTCTTCGTGCCGGCGGCCCTCGAACTCAGGCGCCAACGGCCTGCAGCCCGGCTGAGCGTGATGCTCAACCTCAACGACGCGCTCGTCGCGGCCCTGCGCGTCGGCGACATCGATCTGGCGATCAACGCCCTGCCCGGCGTCATGCCCGAAGACCTCCGATCGCTCCCGCTCATCGACGACGACCTGTGTCTTGTCGTTCGAGAGAATCACCCGCTTCTGCGCAAGCGTCGCCTGCGGCTGCAGGACCTTGCGGAGGCGGAATGGCTGCTGCCCGGACCTGGGGTCGCGGCGCGTCGCAGTCTCGAGGGCCGTTTTGCGGAAGCCGGCCTGCCGCCGCCGCGCGTGGCGGTCGAGATCAACAACACCGGCGGGGCCCAGTTGACCGAGATGGTTGCGCACAGCGATCTGATCTCGATCATGAGCGAGTCGATGATCGGCACCCCGATGGGCAAGGGCCTGTCGGCGCTGCCGATGGCCGAGGCTCACCTCACGCGTACGATCGGCGCGCTGGTGCGCAAAGGCGTGCCGTTGCCGCCATTGGCGGAGCGTTTCCTCGAGTTGCTGCAATCCGCAAGGCGCGTCCAACTCGCCAGCATGCGACGAAAGCCGTAGGTTTTTCACCGGCTCACTGTCACCCGCCGGATGCTGAAGCAAGGAAACCGATCGGCACACACCGCATCGGTGCGCCTTTATCGAGAAACGCGATAGTCGGTATCGACAGTTTGAAGCTTGCCCTCTCCGTGGCCTCCGTCCTAAAGTGCGCTCGCGACCCTTGGACCTTTCGGTTGACTACAAGGAGAGTGAGACATGTGGAGACAAACCTCTTGCTGCTTCGCGGCTGTCCTTGGTTCATTCGCATTTGCCGCCCCGGCATCTGCGCGCGGATCGCACGAGCCTCCTCCGCCGACGTGTGCGCAACTTGCCGCCCAACCTGCCTATGGCATCGCCGGAAGCCGAGGCGTCAAGACGGCGAGCAGTTCCATCGTTCCGGCGTCGGGCCCGAACGTTTCCTACTGCCAGGTCAAACTGCTGTACGGCACCAAGCCCGAGCAGAACATCAACATCGTGGTGGGACTGCCGTTGAGCGCCCTCGATGGCGGCAAAGGCGGCGTTGAGGGTGCCTGGAACGGCCGGACGCAAGGACTCGGAGGCTCCGGTTGCAGCGGCAATCTCGTTGTGAATTCCGCGGTCAATACCGGCTATGTGGGATCGGGCACGGACCTCGGACACAGTGGCGGAAACTGCGAGCCCGGCGTGAATGCGGACGGCACCTACAACGACCAGTTCATCGAGGATTTCATCCGCAATGGCATCAAGCAACAGGTTCTTTGGTCAAAGGCGATCGCGCGAAGCTACTACGGGGAGCCAGCAGAGTTCAACTACTGGAACGGATGCTCGACGGGAGGCCGCCAGGGCTACCTTCTGGCGCAGGAACTCGGCGACGAGTTGCAAGGAATTCTTGCGAACGCGCCCGCCATCTATTGGACCCGGTTTCAAACGGCCCAGATGTGGGGACAGATCGCCATGCTGGACCTGGCACGCGGACCCATTGCTCCCGCAAAGCTCGCGCAGGTACGCGCTTCGGCAGTTGCCTCCTGCGACGCGAACGACGGTGTTGTCGACGGCCTCATCAACGATCCGCGAACCTGTCGCTTCAGCGCGAAGGCGAACATCTGCGGCAAGTCGACGGCGCCTGCCACCAATTGCCTGACCCCACTGGAGGCCGACGCCGTCGACAAGATCTGGGACGGCCCGCGCAATGCAGAGCAAAACAAGATCTGGTTCGGCCTCGACCGTGGCTCCGATTTCAGCATCCTGGATGGTCCGGCGCCCTTTGCCCTTGGGGTGACCCAGATCCACTGGGACGAGCACGATCCGAACCTGAATTGGCAAACCATTTCACTTGGCGAATATGCTGGGGTCGCTCAGGACGGTTCTCGAAACATCGCCGACGTCACGGACACCTTCGGGCCGCTGGACGCGTTCAAGGCAAGTGGCGGCAAGCTGCTCACCTACGTCGGTGCGAACGACCAGTTCATCTATCCGCGCGGCGTGCTCAACTACTACCGGGAGATGGCAGCCCGGTACAGCAGGGATCGCAATCACGAGCGAGAAGACGATCCGGACTTCAAGAGTCTCTATGGTTTCTATCGACTCTTCCTTGCACCCGGCGTCGGGCATTGCGGCATCGCCAGCACCGGGCCGGTTCCCGTCGATCCTTTCAGCGCCCTCGTTGGCTGGGTCGAGAAGGGCATCGCCCCGGACACCCTGCTCGCATCGGGTGGATCGGCCGCGCCGGCCACGGGTCGCACGCGCCCCATCTGTCTCTATCCAAAGACCGCGATCTACAACGGCACGGGCAGCACCGACGACGCGAGCAATTTCCACTGCGGCGGCAATCTTGAAACCAAGGCAGTCGTTTGTCGCGACGTGCTGGTGAAATACAAGCACGAGGAAAGAGGCAGGCTCGATCTCTCTGGCACTGGTGTCGATGCGCGGGATTGCGCCGTATTCGACCGAGATCGCTAGGAGCGGCCGAAGATGACCTGGCGCATCCCAGTCGATCCCGCCTGCGGGCGAACATCCTGCCAGTTCCATTCGTCCTCGGTGTCGTTGAAGAGTTCGGCGACCATTTGACGCAACCACAGCAGGCGGGGTGCCTTGTTGTAGTTTCGATGCCAGAACTGCTTGAGTTCGATTCTGGTTTCGCTAAACGGCGGGACCAGTGATTGGAGTCCGTACTCATGCCGCCCGAAGACGATGCCCATGGCATGAGGCACGGTCACGATGAGATCGGAGGAGGCGATGAGCGCGGGGATGCTCAGGAAATGAGGCGTCGTCAGGACGACCTTGCGCTTGATGTGATGTCGCTTCAGCAGTTCCTCGAAGATTTCCTGGCTCCGCCCGGACGCCTGCACCACGGCATGTTCGAGTTCGACGAACTGCTGCAGACTCAGCGGAGACGTGGCGCATGGATGCCCCTCCCTCACCAGACAGAGGAAGTGATGATCGAACAGGCGCTGCTGAAAGATGTTCGACTGCCTGAGGTCCGGGAAATAGCCCAACGCAAGATCGACTTCTCCGGAGCCCAGTCCTTCCTCCAGTTCCGCCGGAGAGAGACTGACCGATCGGACCGACGCATTCGGCGCGTGCGCTCGAATCGTCTTCAGGAGCTTGGGCAGGAAGACCATCTCTCCCACATCGGACAGCGCGAATGTGATCGCCCCTGTCAAGCGCGACGGATCGAAGCGCGGACACTCGACGATGTCCTGCCGAATGGTATCCAGCACCTCTCGCACGGCATCCACGATGGAACTCGTTCGTTGCGTGGGTTGCATCGCCCCCGCGGAGCGGATGAAGAGCTGGTCGTCGAGCGAATCGCGAAGTTTGGCAAGGGCTCCGCTCAAGGTTGACTGCCGGACGCCCAGTTTTCTCGCAGCCTTGCTGACGCTTCGTTCCTCGAACAATGCCAGAAGTACCGGCAGCAAATTCAGGTCGAGTTGCTTCATCGGTTGTCTCCAGAGCTTCAGGGCTGGGCACTCGGACAGGTGCGTCGAACCTGAATCTTATCGACCATCGATAGCGCGCAAACGTCCTTGTTGCGCCGTGCGCTCACGCGGCAATCGGATCGACCGCGGCGGCACCCGTCGCGGGGAAGCGCAATTCGAAGCGGATCGAACTCGGCGTGGGGCATGAAGCGCGCACGTCGCCGCCGTGCAGCGCCATGATCGCCTTCACGATCGAGAGGCCGAGGCCGTTGGATTCCGTGTAGCGGCTGCGTGCCGCGTCGCCTCGGTAGAAGCGGTCGAACAGGCGTTCGAGTCGTTCGGGCGGGACTGGCGTTCCTTCGTTCTCGACCGCTATCGTCGCCATGTCGCCGTCTTGCACGCCGATCAGCCGTACTGTTGTCCCCCGTGCGCCGTGGCGCACTGCATTCACGACCAGATTGTTGATCGCGCGCCGGCACAGCGGCGCATTGACGTAGGCCACCCCGGTGGCCCGCACGTCGAACCGAAGACCGCCTTCATCGGCCGGGCCTTCGAAGTATTCGGCGATCTTCTGAAGCTCGCCATGCAGCGCGAGCGGTGCCCGATCGATCGCCAGCGAAGCGTGGTCGGCCTGTGCGAGAAACAGGATGTTCTCGGCAATCTGTCGCAAGTGGTTCAGCTCTTCGAGGTTCGATTCGAGAACGTGCTGGTACTCGCTGGCGCTGCGGGCCTGGTGAAGCGCGACCTGCGTCTGACCGATCAACGCGCCGATGGGGGTCCGGATCTCGTGCGCGAGGTCGGCCGAAAACTGCGAAAGACGCTCGTAGCCCGTGGCAATTCGGTCAAGCATCGCGTTGAACGCGACGACCATCTGCTGCACTTCGAGCGGTGCGTCATGCTCAGGCAGCCGCACGGCGAGATTGATCGGGTTGATCAAGGCCGCCTTCGCCGCCACCCGGCGCAGCGAACGCAGCCCGTGCCGCAGCACCAGGTATGCCAGCAGGGTCGAGGCGAGCATCGCGACGAGCGCGCCGAGAACGACGCGATTTCGGTTGGCGCGAATCATCTTCACCTCGTTGGTCAACGGGTGGCCGGCCACCACCTCCACCACGTCGCCATCGCGGCCCGAACGCGCGAGCGCCGCGACCCAATGCATCGGCACGCCGTTGTCCAACGGGATGTTCTGCACGTCCTTGATCGCCAGTTCGTGATCGGCCGCAACCGCAGCGAGCATGCCGGGCACCGGAAGGTTGTCGGGGTTGACATCGATGAAAGCGGCCTCGCCGGGCCGGCGGAGCAGCAGCACGTCGCTCTCGGCACCGAGCATTGTCTCGAACAGCAGCGGCCGGTCGTGCAGGTCGGCGATCGTCTGCATGTTGCCCACCAGGCGCTGAAAGTGCTCGACGCGGCCGATCAGCCGCGTATCGAGTTGTTCGGTGATCGCCGCCCGCGAGGTGTAGAAAAAGTATGCGCCGAGCACGCCGGTGACCGCGCATGCGATCAACGCAAGCAGCAAGGTGGCGCGCACTGCCAGCGATCGAGGCAGCCACTTCATTGCGCATCCCCGAACGAATAGCCGATGCTGCGCACCGTGTGGACCAGCTTCTTCTCGAACGGCTGATCGATCTTCGTGCGAAGGCGCTTGATCGCGACATCGACGACATTGGTGTCGCTGTCGAAATTCATGTCCCACACTTCGGAGGCGATCAGCGTGCGCGACAGCGCCTCGCCTTGACGTTTGATCAGCAGTTGCAGCAGCAGGAATTCCTTGTTTGTCAGCGCGATCTCGATGCCTTCGCGGGTGACCTTGCGGCGCAGCACGTCGAGCTTGAGATCGGCGAATTCGTAGAACTCGGCTTCGCGCACGACGCCCCGGCGCAGCAGTGTGCGAATCCGCAGCACGAGTTCGGTGAAGGAAAAGGGCTTCACGAGGTAGTCGTCGGCGCCAAGTTCGAGGCCGCGGATGCGATCGTCCAGGCCGTCGCGCGCGGTGAGGAAGAGCACCGGCAAATCGCGCTTGTCGCGCAAGGCCTGCATGATCTGCCAGCCATCGATGCCGGGAAGCATCACGTCGAGCACGACGAGGTCGTAGGTGTTCTCCAGCGCCATGTGTAGCCCGTCCGTTCCGGTACGCGCCAGGTCGACGGCGTAGCCGCTTTCCTTCAGGCCCTTCTTCAGGTAGTCGCCCGTCTTCGGGTCGTCTTCGATAACAAGGATGCTCATGGGAGTGTGTTCGCCATTTTCTCGCGTGGCGCGGTGCCTGTTCATTACTTTTTTGTCATCCGGACGTCATGCCTGCGAGCCTTGGCGATCCCTAGAGTGGCGCTGTCTTCATTCACAACGACTCAGCCATGAACATCCGACTCGGAAAACTCCTTCGGACCCTCGCGGTCCCGACATTGATGACTGCCGGTCTGCTCGGCGCCAGTTCCGCCGCACTCGCCCAGACGCCGCCACCGGTCGGAGTGCGCGGCGCGATCACCGCGGTCAGCGACGACGCGATCAAGGTCCACACCAACCGCGGCGAAGACCTGAGCGTCAGGATCAACCAGGACACGCAGGTTCGCGCGGTCACGCTCGCCAAGGTGACCGACATCAAGCCCGGCAGCTACATCGGAACGGCAGCGACTCCCCTGCCCGACGGTTCGCTGAAAGCGCTTGAAGTGCATGTCTTCCCCCCCGCGATGGCGGGCACCGGTGATGGCCACCGCGCCTGGGATCTTGCACCCAAGAGCACGATGACCAACGGCACGGTCGGTGACCTCGTTGCGACCAACGGCCGCACCCTGACCCTCAAGTACAAGGGTGGCGAGAAGAAGATCGTCGTGCCGGATGACGTGCCGATCGTCAACCTCGAGCCCGGCGATCGCTCGCTGCTCGCCGTCGGCACCAAGGTCGTGCTGTTCGCGAAGAAGGAAGCCGATGCGAGCCTCTCAGCAGGCTTCATCTCCGCGGGCAAGGACGGCGTGACGCCGCCGATGTGACCGTGAAGAGTGCGATGAGTCACCCGCTGGCAGTCCGTGCTTCCCACTGGATCAATGCGGTCGCGATGGCCTGCATGCTGGCGAGCGGTTGGGCGATCTACAACGCCTCGCCGATCCTGCCGTTCCGGTTTCCCGCCTGGGCGACGCTCGGCGGTTGGCTGGGTGGCGCCATTGCGTGGCACTTTGCGGCGATGTGGCTGCTCGCCGTGAACGGCCTGCTGTATGTGCTCTACGGCATCGCCAGCGGCCACTTCCGCCGCGAGTTCCTCCCGATCCGCGCCAGCGAGCTGCTGCGCGACGCCGGGCGTGCGCTGACGTTCCGGTTGACGCATGAAGTCGGCCGCTACAACGCTGTGCAGCGCTTCGCCTATGTCGTCGTGCTGCTGCTTGGCGCGCTCGTCGTCGCGTCGGGCCTGTCGATCTGGAAGCCTGTGCAGCTCGCGTGGCTGGTCGACCTTTTCGGCGGCTTCGACTTCGCGCGCAAGGTGCACTTCGCGGCGATGACCGGCATCGTCGGCTTCGTCGCGGTCCATCTGCTGCTCGTCCTCCTCGTGCCGCGCACATTGCTGCCGATGGTCACCGGCCGCGCGCCGGCCACTCACGGTACTGCATCATGATCAAGCTCTCCGATCACAAGAAGCAGGTCTTGAACCTGGAGCGACGGCTGCTCCTGCGTTCGTCGCTGTCGGTCGGCGCGCTCTCGATGCTGTCCGGCTGCAACCTGCAGGACAACGACCAGGTCGACAAGGCCCTGTGGGCAATGTCGCGCTGGAACGACCGCGTGCAGGCCTGGCTCTTCAACGGCAGCCGCCTTGCGCCGACCTATTCGGCGAGCCAGGTCACGAAGCCTTTCCCGTTCAACGCGTTCTATGCCGAGTTCGACGCGCCCGAGGTGGACGTGTCGAGCTGGCGGCTTGAAGTCTCGGGACTCGTCGCCGACAAGACGGCATGGACCATCGAGCGCCTGCGCACGCTGCCGCAGGCGAGCCAGATCACCCGTCATATCTGCATCGAAGGCTGGAGCGCGATCGGCGACTGGCGCGGCGTGCCGCTCAAGACCTTCCTGCAGCGCATCGGCGCCGACACGACGGCGCGTTACGTCGGCTTCAAGTGTGCCGACCGCTACTACTCGAGCCTCGACATGGCCACCGCGCTCCACCCGCAGACGCTGCTGGCGCTTGACTTCGGCAAGGAGGCACTGCCGACGGCCTACGGCTTTCCGCTGCGGTTGCGTGTGCCGACCAAGCTCGGCTTCAAGAGCGCGAAGCACATCGCCGCCATCTTCGTGACCAACACGAACCCCGGGGGCTATTGGGAAGACCAGGGGTACAACTGGTTCAGCGGAATATGACATCGCAATTCGCCAAGGAGAGAACATGTCTACCCCTCGCCCAAGCTCCCGCCTCCTGTCCGACATCCTGCCGATCTCGGCGATTGCCTTCGTCAGCCTGATCGGGGGCTGTACCGCCATGTTGACGGTGGTGGCATCCGATCTTCCGCCGGGGGCAGTGGCCGCCGGCTTGGAACGCGACGCCTTGCTCGCCGCGCTCAAGGGTCATGCGCTCGGCGGCCAGAGCCTGGTCGGGCGCTACGGCCGTTGACTCCCTTCTCCGGCAGCAGAAATTCACTGCCGCAGGGGCGAAGCCACACGAATTGACTGGCGGGACGCGGCGGGCTGGCCTACATTGGTCTTCCACCCACCATGAGGATCGCACCATGCCCATTCGCATCGCATCGCTGACCCACCGCATCGCGAGGAACGGCGCGATGCTTCACAAGGCGACGACGGACCGCGTCCACTCGCTGGGGGCGGACCATGAGCCGTCCGAAGCCGAACAGACGCTGGCCGAAGAGCGCCGCCTGCTCAAGGAAGAGCGTGCGAAGCGCCAAGCGAAAGCGCTGGAGCCGAGGGCGAAGGCCGTCGACAAGCTGGTGAGGACGCACCACCCGCAGGCCAAGGAGAAGCCGAAGGAAAAAAAGGAGCCCAAGGAGGCCAAGGCCGGCAAGGCTGGCAAGGCCCACAGGCCCTCGCGTGCCGAGAAGCACGCCGCGCAGGCGGCAGCCCTGCAGGCCGCGAGTAGAGCGCCGAAGAAGTCGGCGAAGACCTGAGGAGGCTCTCGGGCACCGCGCGGAGCGCGGACGCGCTCTTCCGAGTACAGGCGGAGTACGAATCGCCCTGCCCCGGTGTCGCGCAGGCCCCGAAGCTCCTCGCGCATGGCAGGCGGCACTTCGCAGTGCGAAGCTGTGCGTCAGCAGCAACGGCTCGAAGAGGAAAAGCGGAACCCGATGGCACCGTAAGTGGCCCTGTTGGCTAGCTCACCCGGTTGTCCAGCAGCACGATGGCTTCCCCGACGAGCTTGCCGGCCGTGTTGATCCGCGGGTTCCTCAACAGGCTGCCATCCGAACTCAACTGGTAGCCTGTCGCGAAGACCGAGTTTCTCACGTTGCCGCCAATCGCCCAGGCCACCTCGGGGCCCACGGCCACCACGATGTCGCAGTGGCTGGGCATCTCGGGATTCTTCGAGGCATTGAGGTAGTCGTCGTAGGTCGCAGGCTTCTCGCGCCAGCTGCCGACGATGTCTCCTATGTGGGGTTTGGCCTGCCCGAGCCGCACACCCCAGAACGGCGCCGCCAAGTCGCCGCTCGCGCTCTTCTTGATCGCGTCCCACATGTACGCGGCATGGCCGATCGACTGCCTGAAGGCCTTGTAGCCGTCGAACTGTTTTGCCGCCGTCCGGACCATCAGCGAGATCGCCACCGCGGACCAGGGTTGACCGGTGGTGGTTCCGGTATGCGGCTTGCCGAACGCCTTCCACATCTCGCCGATGAAGCCGCTGTAGGGCTCCCTGGTTTCGATCCCGGCGCCCCGGTCGAAGCGCAACCATTGTTCGACCGCAGCGGCAGCCAGGGCCTCGCGTGCCGGCGTCGCCGGGTCGCGCAAGGTAGGCTGCTCCTGCGGCTGCCAGGCGAACTTGGTGATGGGCAGGGTCGCCTTGATGAAGCCCTCGCTGACTTTGCCGTCGACGGCCGCTCGAACGTGATGCCATCCCTCGGGACCGTCTGCCAGGTCATCGACGGCCTGCCCGAGGAAAAGGGTTCGGACCAAGGTTTCGGGCGCAACTCTGGCCTCGGTTCGCAGGTTGATCGCCTCGACGTTGACGAGTTTTTGCATCGAAAGCTCCTTGTTTTTAAGGCCAACCAAGTTGACCACGATCCGGCGGGTCCATCCAGTCGCAAATGTCTTACACGCGAGGCTCACAGAGGGAGTCCAGGGCCACGGCCGCCGCGGCAAAGTGTTCGGTATCGAACAGACTCTGATTGCGTCCATCGCTACGCTGTCGTCATGTCCATCATCGGGCGACGCCATGTCACTTTCCCTGTTTGCCGCTGAGACTCTGGTCCTCGACTATCTGAATGGGCGGGTCATGCCCTGCGCCCTGCACCGCGCGCTCGTTCTCGCGGCCGAGACCAGGCTGATGAACGGCCTGGTGCCAGTGCTCGACGAGACCCTGTGCGCCGAGATCGAGGAAGGGGCCACTGCGCTGCCCATCTGGTCGTCTGAATCCGTCTTGAGAGCAGCCCAGGAGCGCAGAACGAATCTCCGCAGGGCCGCGGAGCGAATGACGACACTCCACTCGGCGTAGGCGGATGGCCTCCATGCATCAGCTCGACGACATCGCAACGAAGCTCCTGGGTTCGCGCTACGACGCCCTCGACGAGCGGACCCGGCGTGTCGCGCGACACGTCGCGGAGCGAACGCCTGTTTCGCGCAACGTCGTGCAAGACGCCGATGCTGGACAGTCAATGGGCCAGCGCGCGGCAGACGCGGTCGCGTCGTTCGGCGGCTCCTGGACCTTCGTCGGGCTCTTCGGCGCCACCATGCTGCTGTGGGTCGTGCTCAACGCCCTGCTCCTGGTGACGCGCGGCACGACCTTCGACCCCTACCCGTTCATTCTGCTCAACCTGTTTCTTTCCATGCTGGCGGCAGTGCAGGCGCCGATCATCCTGATGTCGCAGAACCGGCAATCCGAGAAGGACCGGATCCATGCGGAACACGACTACGAGGTCAACCTCAAGGCCGAACTCGAGATCATGCTGCTGCACGACAAGATCGATCAATTGCGCGAGAGGCAATGGGAAGAGTTGCTGGAGATCCAGAAGCAGCAACTCGCGCTGTTGACGGGGTTGATCGAGAAAAAGGCGCTGTTGCCATAGCGCCCCGGTCTGCTAACGAGCGAAGCGCGGCAACCTCCGACCCCATTGGAGCGCTTGCCGACGTGCTCGGCCGGTGCAGCCAGCGAGTCGAAATCCTGGCTGGATATGCTGACCGTGCCCGAATAGCCGGCAAGGCTTGCGAGCGCAGCTATGACGCGCTGGGGGACCCTTGATCCCTGCAGTGCCAAGCGACCGGCCGGAGCCAGCGCACACTGCTTTGCACCGCACTCCTTGGTCGTCGAGATTCCTTCCCTGACTTTGTTCGCTCGATCGTCCATGCGGGGCGGCACGTACCGGCGGGTCTGGTCGCTGTTTCGCCGGGCAGCAGCGATCGGTCTCGCTCTCGACCAGTTCGTGGCACTCGCAAACGGCATGTCGGGTGTTCGGCCGCTGCGAAGCGACCACAGGCATCGCGCCCTTCATGGCCGTCAACATCTTCTGGCGAGTGCTATGCGCGGTACCGAACAGACTGCATGTGCGTGTTGGACCAAAGTGACGCACATGCCGGTTCGGCTGCGTGTCACTCCGCAGGAATCACCATGAAATACGCAATGTCCTCAGCCGCGTCGCCAAGCAGCCGTCAATCCGGTCGTGTACGCGGCCGGCCAGACGAACGGAGCAATTGCTGCGAGTACGTCGCCACGAAATTGCGGAGGGCGCAGCGACTTCAATCAAACTGGAGAACAACCATGAAACTGAGTGGCAAAAAATTCGACTATTCGAGCGCGCGCCTGATTGCGGCGGCGGCACTGATCGCGACCCTGGCTGTCGAACCGGGGCTTCTTCTCGCCGCCGAGCGTGATGCTCACGAGGATCGCACCGAGCTGCGCATCAAGGACATGCACACGAAGCTCAAGATCACGACGGCTCAGGAAGAGCAGTGGGCCAAGGTGGCCCTCGCCATGCGCGACGACGCAAAAACCATGGATGCCCTGACTCAGGCAAGGGTCGAGCATGCCAAGGACATGAGCGCTGTCGACGATCTCAAGTCGTACGGCGAGATTGCCGATGCCCACGCAAGCGGGATCAAGAAACTTACTCCGGTGTTTGCCGTCCTCTATTCCGGTATGTCGGACGTCCAGAAGAAGCAGGCGGATGCCCTGTTCCGTCACGATGGCGGTGAACATCACCGCAAGACGTCGGCAGCCAATTGACCATCAGCAGGAGTGGACACCATGACATCCTCAACACAGGCCAGGTATTTCAGGCCAACGGGTCGCAAGGTTGCGATGGCGCTCGCCGTTGCTTCGCTGATTGGCGGTGTGTCTGTTTCCCCAGTCCTCGCTCAACATGACAACGAACATGGCCGAGGTGACCCGGGCGGCGATCGCGGCCAGCGTGAGTGGCAGGGGAATCGCTCAGGCCATGGGTACCAGCATGGGTATCGGCCTGAATACCGTCCCGAGTATCGCCCTCAGTACGTGCAGCACTACCATTACGCCCAGCCCGTCTACGTCCCGCCGCCCGTGTACTACGAGCCACGGCAATCGCCAGGCATCAGCTTCTTTTTCCCGCTGGATCTTCGGCCGTAGGTCCGCCTGGTCGATGTCTGTGCTAATCACTGAAAGGTGGACATCATGGAAGCATCCTGGATCGCGGCTGCGGCCATCGGCAACGAAGTGGGCCGAAATGCGGACCAGCGCAACAACAACCGTGGCTACTATCCCAGCAACGGCCCCCGCTACTGAGCGCTCCCGCTTTCACCGAGACGTGCCATCGGGCTGTGGGGCCACGCTGGAATTGCGCCGAGGAGCATCAGCACCACGACGATCAGCAGAATTGTTCCTAATGTCATTTCATGTCTCCTAACAATGAGTCGTAGCATCGCAGCGTTCGAGAAAACTCACGCAGCGCACCAATGCCGCTTTCCTCAGCGCATCGGCACCAGTCTTCCAACTGCCTGACCAACTGCTCCTTCGAGGCAGTGGATCGGCTCCAGACGGCAATGAGTTCTTGTCGCATCGCGTAGATGGTCCTCAGCACAGTGCTGGAACACAGAGCCGGTTCCAGGATGGCGCGTTCGTTCTCCGACAGGTCCCTCGCATCCCTTTGCAGTAGATACTTGAGTGCGTCCAGCGCTGTGGACCCCCTCAAACTTGGGATCGCGCAGCCCTGCAGGCTGAGGATCTCTTCCACGGCGGTCGGGCGCAAGGACCTGGCGAACTTGGCGAGTACGTCGTAGCGGTGAGTGATGACGGCGTGCAGGGTACCCACGTCGCAATGAGTCTTGGATGTGTTGTAGCGAATCCGGGGTGCAACCTTGTGCACCTTTGCCAGGTGAATCACCTCCAGGATGAGGATGTACATCCAGCCGATGTCGAATTCCCACCACTTGCTGGAGAGCCTGGCGGAAGTGGCGTAGGCGTGATGGTTGTTGTGGAGCTCTTCGCCGCCGATCAGAATGCCCCACGGCACGACATTGCTGGAGTTGTCGTCGGGCGAGAAATTGCGGTAGCCCCAATAGTGGCCGACGCCGTTGATGACGCCCGCGGCGAAGAACGGTATCCACAGCATCTGCACCGCCCACATGCTGAGCCCGATCGGGCCGAAAAGGGCGACGTCGATCCCCAGCATGACGCCGATGCCGAGCCGCGTGTACCTTGCATACAGCTTGCGCTCGATCCAGTCGTCGGGAGTGCCGCGGCCGTATTTTTCGAGAGTCGCAGCGTTCCTGGCTTCCACGCGATAGAGCTCGGCACCCTCCAACAGCACCTTCCTGATGCCATGGATCTGCGGGCTGTGGGGGTCTTTGGCGGTTTCGCAGTTGGCGTGGTGCTTGCGATGAATCGCCGTCCATTCCTTGGTCACCATCCCGGTGGTGAGCCACAGCCAGAAGCGGAAAAAGTGGCTGACGAGGGGATGCAGTTCCAGCGCGCGATGCGCCTGATGTCGATGCAGGAAGATCGTGACCGCGGCAATGGTGACGTGGGTCAAGCCCAGCGTGGCCAGCACAAGACCCCACCAGGGCAGATCGAGCAGACTGAGTTGCATCACAAGGTCCGTTACGGGACGACGCGATGCTCGCCGTTGAACTGAACTCGGCGGTTGGCGCGATGCCCCGCCTGCAATGCTAGTCAAACGAAGGCGATCGTCTGTGCGCTAGCGAACATACAAGGCGATGTCGGCAGCCTATGCTCCTGGCAAGCGCTGTAGAAGAGCACCACCACGGTAATCCTCGAAGCCAGACCCACCCTGGAGCTCCGTGATGGCCGTTTCACCCGACCCAAGAAAGAACCACCTGCTCGCCGCGCTGCCGGATGCCGAGTGGCAGCGCTGGCTGCCGCAACTTGAATGGGTCGAAATGCCGCTGGGCCAGGTGCTGTACGAGTCGGGCAGCACGCTCAGCCACGTTTATTTCCCGATCACCGCCATCGTCTCGCTGTTGTACGTGATGGAGAACGGCGCCTCCGCGGAAATCGCAGTTGTCGGTCATGAGGGCATCGTCGGTATCTCGCTGTTCATGGGGGGCAACTCCACGCCCAGCCGCGCGGTGGTGCAAAGCGCAGGCCAGGGCTTTCGGCTGAAGGCACAGGCGATGAAGGACGAGTTCAACCGGGCCGGGCCGGTGCTGCACCTGCTGCTGCGCTACACCCAGGCGCTGATTACCCAGATGGCGCAGACGGCGGTGTGCAACCGCCACCATTCGCTGGATCAACAGCTGTGTCGCTGGCTGCTGCTGAGCCTGGACCGTCTGCAGGGCAGCGAGCTCGTGATGACGCAGGAACTGATCGCCAACATGCTCGGCGTGCGTCGCGAAGGCGTGACCGAGGGGGCGCTCAAGTTGCAGCAAGCCGGGCTGATCCGCTACGCGCGCGGCCGCATCTCGGTGCTGGACCGCCAGGGCCTGGAACAACGCACTTGCGAGTGCTACGCGGTGGTCAAGAAGGAGTATGACCGTCTGCTTCGCGGAGAACTGGCGATGTAGACCTTCGGCGGGCTGTCGCGGATGCGGTTTGTCTGTTGGACGCTGCAATTCGTCTGCTGCTCTGTGCGCTAGCAGACAGTCGGGTACGTGTCTCCTCGTGCAGACTGGCTGCAGAGGTCGAACCCGCCTTCAACCGTCAGCAGCACATTGGAGCGCCAATTGGCCACCGTCGAGAACCACCTTATTGAACTTCTTCCGGGCAGCGATCGTCGGCGCCTGCTTGCCCTCTGCGAGCCGATCCAACTGGTGCTGGCCGAAGTCCTGTGCGAGCCCGGCAAGCCGACTCGACATGCTTACTTCCCGATCGACGGCTTCATCTCGCTGGTGGCACGGACCGACAGCCACCCCGGGCTCGAAGTTGGCATGGTGGGCCGCGAGGGGATGCTGGGCGCGCAGTTGGCCCTGGGCGTGACCACCGCGCCTTTGCATGCGCTGGTGCAGGGCCCAGGAGGAGCATGGCGCATAGCCACCGCTGACTTCCGGCGCGAACTTGCGCGCAGTCCGGCGCTGCAACGCGGCCTGAACCGCTACATCTACGTCTTGATGTCCCAATTGGCCGCTTCGGCCGCATGCCAGCGCTTTCATCTGATCGGTCCGCGCCTGGCTCGCTGGTTGCTGATGAGCCAGGACCGTGCTCATGGCGACAGCTTCCGTGTGACGCAAGAGTTTCTGGCGCTCATGCTCGGTGTGCGCAGGGTCGGCATCACGACGGCCGCCAGCGCCTTGCAGCGTAGCGGCCTGATCGAATACCACCGCGGTGAACTGACGGTGCTCGATCGCGGTGGCCTCGAGACGATGGCGTGCGGCTGCTATGCCACCGACCGACAGGCCTATGTGGAACTTCTATCTTGAAGGCTCAACATGGATCGCCTCGACCCTCAACTAGTGGCCGCCGAATCAGAGGCGGAGCTCGTGCATCTGCCTACGCCAGTCAACGTGAGGAGTGCGTCGTTGGCGGTGATCGCACTGGTAGCTAGCGTCTACGCGTTGCATTGGGCGAGTGCGGTGTTCATTCCGCTGCTGCTGGGTGTGATGTTCAGCTACGTGCTGTCGCCGGCGGTGGACCGACTACAGCGCTGGCACATTCCGCGTGCTGCTGTTCGCGGTCTTGGGCGGCCTCGGTTCGACCGCTTATTCGCTCAGCGACGGCGCGACCGCACTTGCCGAGTCGCTACCCGACGCAGCACAGAAGCTTCGCCAGTCGCTGCGCGCTCTGCCCGGCGCGCCGGAAAGCGCCATGGAGAAGGTTCAGAAGGCGGGAGCCAGGCTCGAGCAGGTGGCCGAGGAGACCGGTTCTGCGGCGTCGCCGGTCGGTAAGGGGGTGACGCGTGTGCAGATCGAACGGCTGCGCTTCAATATCAAGGACTATCTGTGGAGCGGCACGGTCGGCGCGATAGGTTTCATCGGCCAATCGATGATGGTGTGTTTCATCACCTATTTTCTGGTCACGTCCGGCGACAGCTTTCGCCGCAAGATGGCGAGGATCGCCGGACCCACCTTCAGCCAGAAGAAGATCACGATCCAGGCGCTCGACGAGATCAACGCACAGATCCGGCGCTACCTGCTGGTGCAGATCCTCACCAGCGTGTTGGTCGGCGTGGTCACGTGGATCGCCTTGCTGTGGATCGGGCTGGAACAGGCGGCCGTCTGGGGCGTCGTGGCGGCCGTGCTCAACCTCGTGCCTTACATCGGCCCGCTTGTGGTCACCGCGGGTTTGGCGTTGGTGGGTTTCCTGCAGTTCGGCACACCTGGAATGGCGCTGCTGATCGTCGGCGTGTCCCTGGGCATCCACATCATTTCGGGCTACCTTCTCACTCCCTGGCTGACCAGCCGCGCGAGCCGCATGAATCCGGTGGCAATCTTCGTCGGCGTGCTCGCCTGGGGCTGGCTGTGGGGCATCGCCGGTCTGCTGCTGGGCGTGCCGCTGCTGGTGGCCGTCAAGACCGTGTGCGACCGCGTCGACGACTTGAAGCCGATCGGCGAATTGCTAGGCGCCGAACCTTAGCACGCAGCAGCCCGCAGGCCGGGTCTTGGAGCTTGTCGCCATCCTGGTGTCTGGTCAGCGACTAACGACGAAACGCTGACACGTGATAGCAGTTTCAGCGCGACGGGTCACGCCAGGTGATCTGGATCTTTCCAGTCGAATTCGCCAGGAGTTGCAAATGAACAAGGATCAAGTCAAGGGCGCAACCAAAGACGCAGTGGGCGTAGTGCAGGAAGCTGCAGGCAAGCTGGTGGGCAACAAAGAGCAGCAGGCCAAGGGTCTCGTCAAGCAGGTCAAGGGTGAAGCCCAGAAGGCCTACGGCGACGCCAAGGAAGCTCTGAAAGACGCGGCCAAGCAACCTTTACGGGCGGCCCGTATGCGCGGTGGCGTGCAACGTGTTGAAGGGGGCGAACTGAAAAAGCACATCGTGAATCCGATACTGGCTCTAGTAGGGCTCATGATCGTGGTCCCCGCGCTGGCTCAGCGCAACGATGGTGGTTTCGAAAGCGAGCGGAGGTTTTGTGCGAGTGGCCGTTCGGGAATCGACTTCAACTCTTGCATGTGGCAAATGCAGAACAAGCGGAACGGACGGTGGAACACCGATAACAATGGTTGGAACAACGATAACAATCGCTGGGGCAACAACAATGGCTGGAACAACGATCCCGATCGGTGGGGCAACAACACCGGCTGGAACCAAGGTCAGAATGGTTGGCGTCCTCCACCGTCTTCGCTTCCGAGATTGAGCGACATGCAGCAGCGCGCTTTGGACAACTGCATTTTCCTGCAGCGCTCCGAGCAGGCCCGATGTCGTGCCACGGTGCTGTCTACAGTCCGTTAGCTTGGCTGGGCGCACAAAAGTCCTGACGGCTGCACTGGCACCGGTCTGCGCGTGAGATCGAATGGTTGTTCTGACTCATTTCGAGTCGGGAAAGCGTGTGGTGTTGCCCGGTTGTGCACGCCGCTCAGCGGACCCTTTCCGTGCGACGACTCAGACGCAGGAGTTCAATCATGCGAGTTGTGGGTATTGATCACGTCGTCCTCACTGTCCGCGACATGTCAAGGACTCTCGAGTTCTATCAGCGAGTCCTAGGAATGCGACACGTTGTGTTTGAAGGCAAATTCAACGCCCTTCACTTCGGGAACGCGAAGATCAATCTGCATCCTTTCCGCGCAGAGTATCTTCCGCATGCAGACATCCCTGCGCCAGGGACTGGCGACATGTGCCTCGTGTGTGACGGAGCGATCGAGGACGTTGCTCTCGAACTGGCGACACATGCCATCGACATCGAAGTCGGGCCGGTTGATCAAACAGGGGCAAGAGGGCCGATGAGCTCGGTTTACATCCGTGATCCGGACAAGAACCTCATCGAGCTTGCCTGCTATCGCTAGCAGACGGTCACCCAACCAGCGTCGGGTTGCGCCTCGTCAATTCGACGTTGCCGCAGGGCTTCATCGGAGCGTTCGCCTTCGGTTGTGGAAGTCCTTTTTGGTCACCCGAGATGTGGCGGGCCAACGGGCACGTTCGCCTCGGACGGAACGTTGTCCAGCATGCGGACTGAAGGTGCCGTCCGGCGCCGCGTACCCACACTCAGGTGGCTATTTCATGAGGCAACAGGCGGTCAGTCTCGCGCTTCACTACCTCATAGCATTCGCACACGTGCCGTTCAAGGCCCGGGCGGTCTAGAACTGCGATGTGCCCGCGGCCGTACTTGATGAGGTTCAGCCGCTGCAGCCTGCCCGCCGCTTCAGTGACCCCTTCGCGGCGCACTCCGAGCATGTTGGCGATAAGCTCCTGTGTCATCGAAAGTTCGTTGCCCGGCAACCTGTCGAGACTCAGCAAGAGCCAGCGGCATAGCTGCTGCTCAAGCGAATGGTGCCGGTTGCACACCGCCGTCTGCGACATCTGTGTAATGAGCGACTGGGTGTAGCGCAGGAGCAGGTGGAGCAAGGGGCCACCGTTCTCAACCAACTGCTTGATGTGGCTCGCGCCCAGCCGGAATGCATGACCTGCGCTTTGCACCACCGCGCGGTTCGGAGTGCTGCCTCCGCCCATCAGGAGCGACACACCGACCATGCCCTCGAATCCCACGACCGCAATCTCGGCGGACTGCCCGTTTTCGAGCACGTATAGCAACGAGACGATGGAATCAGTCGGGAAGTAAACATACTGCTGGACGACGCCCGATTCGTACAGAACCTCGCCGAGCTCGAGCGAAACAGGTTCAAGCAGGGAGGTCAGGCTGGCCCGCACATTCGGGGGCATCGCCTCCAGGAGGTCATTTTGCGCCGCAGCAGAACGCGGCGCGTTCGGTGTCGATGGCATGGCGGGCGTGGGGATGAAGCTCAGGTCATTGTGTCGCAAACAGACGTTGTCTGTGCGCTATCGCGCCCAAGCGGTGGATAACCAACCTCCATGGCGTGGTCGTGTGGGCGGCCGAAAGGCGACTGAGCAGCGGGAAGGTGCCAGTGCTCGACGAACCCGATGTCTTGTGCGCCTTGGCTTCGCGCGCTTCATTGACTTCTTCCAGCACTTCGGTGCGCGCGACAGCTGCACCCACGTCGCCACGGCGTGCGTCTTCGGAAAGTCGCTTCTCGAGAACGGCGCGTACGACCTCAAGCTCATTGGCGGCGTTGCGAAAGCACCGCGCAAGCCAGCGTCCGCGTCACGCCCTGTCCGTTTCGAGCGCTTCTCTTCTATGCGCGGCACCGAACAGACGAGGCGCAGGTATCGCGGCAGAGTGGCTTGTATTGCGGCCAACCCGGCTGCGGACTGGCCCCAAAAAAAGGAACCGTCATGACGAAATATGCGATGCCCTCCCTACTCCTTCTTGCAATGCTCGGACTGGGCGCGTGCACCGGCCCGATGGGCCCGCAGGGTAATCAGGGAAGCCCGGGCTACACGGGTGCCAAGGGCGCAACGGGGAATCAGGGCAACACCGGGTACACCGGCGCGCAGGGTGAGACGGGCAATCAAGGAAATACGGGAAACACCGGCGCCATGGGTGAGAACGGCGCTCAAGGCAACACGGGCAACACCGGAGCCACAGGCGCCCGAGGCAACACTGGCTCAAGCGGTTCGGGCAGCGGCAGCACGGTAGTCGTAGTCCCGGCTACACGCTAAGCGGGACTTCGCGCCACCGATGAGGCCGTAGAACTTTCTCGAATCTTTGGCGCGAGCGACAACGATCGAAGGGGGCCCGCGACGCTGGCTTCCCAGGGCGTCGTCGCGTGGCTCTTGCCGAACATAGCGGTGCAAGCCTATTGCCCGAGACTTTCGGACAACGAAAAAGACCAGGCTCAGATGCCGAATCCCTGATTCGCACATATCTGAGGGGCCGTACCATGGAACCAATCCTGTTCAGGGCGGTTGTGTGGATGGTTGAAAAGCGGTTGACGAGCGGAATGATGCCGGTACTGGATGCGGCGATGCGGACAGATATCGACAACCAAGCCGGCGCAGTGCAGCAACGCGGGCACTCCTCTCGGGCATCGTCCGAGACGCCGCATGTCTGCACGTTGCTGCATCGTGCCTACGTGCTCTCTCCGCCGCTGCTAGACCCGATCGGTACCCACTTGCACCGGGCCTCCCATGGGACCGCTGGACGCAACTCTGTGCGTCATCCTCGGGTAGATCGGTAAAGACCGTTCTGCCCCTCAAGCTATCCGTGAGTCAGGGCTTCGTTCCGACTATCCAATCAAGAAGCCGTGGTCGTATTGCCGGACGCGACGAGAGGCCACTCTACGTCTTTATTTCGCCGACTACGAGTTTGTTCCTCGCACTATGAGTTTTTTCAGATCTCACTCCGCCCCCCGGGAATACCCCCAAGGCAAAACGCCAAATCTTGCCTACATTGCTTGTATGCAAGACAGCGAACACCTTGCATGCAACCACCCACCCTGGGAGATCCTCCATGCCCCGTTTCGCCAAATCCCTCTTCGGTCAGGTCGTCATCGCGCTGGTACTCGGCGTGCTGGCGGGCCTGTTCTTCCCTGACTTCGCCGTCAAGCTCAAGCCCTTGGGCGACGGCTTCATCAAGCTGATCAAGATGATCATCCCGGTGCTGGTCTTCTGCGTGGTGGTGCACGGCATCTCCGGCGCGGGCGACCTGAAGCGCGTGGGTCGGGTCGGCATCAAGTCGCTGATCTACTTCGAGGTGCTGACCACCGTCGCGCTCGGGCTGGGCCTGGTCCTGGCCTTCGTGTTCAAGCCGGGTGTCGGCATGAACGTCGATCCGTCGAAGCTCGACGCGGCGGCCTTGAGCGCCTACACATCGACCGCCGACAAGCTCACCAGCGGCGGCACGGTCGAGTTCATCATGAAGCTGATCCCGACGACGGTGGTCAATGCCTTCGCCACCGGCGACGTGCTCCAGGTGCTGCTCTTCGCGGTGCTCTTCGGCTGCGCGTTGACGCTGCTCGGCGAACGTGGCCGGCCGGTCTCGGTCGTCGTCGATGCGCTCTCGCTGGTGCTGTTCAAGATCATGGGCATCATCATCAAGCTGGCGCCGCTGGGCGTCCTGGGTGCCATCGCCTTCACCGTCGGCCAGTACGGCATCGGCTCGCTCAAGCAGTTGGGCATGCTGGTCGGGCTGTTCTACTTCTCGGTGCTGATCTTCGTCTTCGTCGTGCTCGGGCTGGTGATGCGCCTGTCGGGGTTCAGCCTCGTCAAGCTGCTGCGCTACCTGCGTGAAGAACTCACCATCGTCTTCGCCACGACCTCGTCGGACAGCGTGCTGCCGCAGATCATGGCCAAGCTGCGCCACATGGGCATTCGCGACTCCACGGTGGGCCTGGTGATTCCGACCGGCTACTCGTTCAACCTCGATGCCTTCTCGATCTACATCACGCTGGCCGCGGTCTTCATCGCGCAGGCGACCAACACGCCGATCTCCATGTCCGACCTGCTGACGATCCTCGCGATCGCGCTGGTCACGTCCAAGGGAGCGCACGGCGTGCCGGGTTCCGCGATCGTCGTGCTGGCCGCCACGTTGCATGCCATTCCGGCGATCCCCGCCATCGGACTGGTGCTGGTGCTGTCGGTCGACTGGTTCATGGGCATCGCGCGCGCGCTCGGCAACCTCGTCGGCAACTGCGTCGCCACCGTGGCGATCGCGGCATGGGAGGGCGACATCGACCGCGAGCGGGCCCATGCAGTCCTCAACGGCACGCATTCATTCGAGGACGACCCCCTGGCCGAAGCGGGAACACCCGAATCGCCCGTCGTCATCCAGCCGGCACATTGAGCGATATGACCGAAGTCACACCCACCACCATCGCCGAGCGCGTGGTCGAAGCCATCCTCGCGCAAAAGCTCGCGCCCGGCGAACGACTCGGCGAGCAGGCCCTGGCGGAGAACTTCGGCGTCAGCCGCACCATGGTGCGCGAGGCGCTCATGCAACTGCAGGCGCGGGGCTTCGTCGAAGTGCAATCGCGCCGCGGCTGGTATGTGGTCGAGCCCTCGGCCGAAGAGGCGCGAGACGCCTTTGCCGCACGCCGTATCGTCGAGGCCGGCATCCTGGCCGAAGCCGGCCGGCCGCTGTCGAAGGTGATCCGCAAGCTGCGCGAGCACATTGCCGACGAAAAGCGCGCCATCGCCGGCGCCGACGCCGCCACCCGCGCCTTCCTGCTCGCCGACTTCCACGTCTGCCTCGCCGACCAGATGGGCCACCGCCTGCTCTGCGACGTACTGCGCGATCTCACCGCGCGCACCACGCTGGCAGCAACACTTTTCCAATCAAGGCACGAAGCCGCCCAATCGTGCACCGAGCACGCCGCCATCGTCGCCGCCCTCGAAGCCGGCGATACGCCCCGCGCCCGGCAACTGATGCTTGACCATATCGGCAACGTCGAAGAAGCCCTCCAGGTCGATGCGGCGGCAGAACCGACCGACGACGAGCGGCTGCGAGCGACCCTGGCCCCCATCGCACGCCGGCACGCGTCTCGTTGAGGTCTTCGGGCGCGAGCGCGCCCTACTCGCCAAGCAGGACGTACTCGCTGTTTTTCCCGTGGCGCGGAGCGTTCTTGCCGGCTTTGACGCACAGCATGTCGTCGCATCGCGTCAATGCACCAGATTGCGTGGCGCGAACGATCGCGGTTCCAAATTCGGCGCGCTTGATCTCGTCCCTGCTCTTCCAGGCAAGGTAGCTCGAACCACCCGCCGCCAACACCGAGCCAACCATCAGGGCGATGGCGCACTTCCAGACCAGCCCCTGCTGCAGTTGGTGGAGCGCGTCACGTTGCGCTTGCAGACTGTGAGCTGTTTGCGCCGCTTGCCGCGCTACTTGTTGCAGTTCTGTCTTGCATTGATCGACGGCTTGTTGCAGCCCGGCTTTGAGCGCATCCTGCGCCTGCGCGCCGATGGTGCCAACAGCTGCATGGCGGCCTGTTCGGCTTGCTGTGCATCCAGTGCCGCTTGACGCTGGGCCTCGTTGTAGTCCCGGCCGGCCTGCAGCCAACTCTGCCCTTCCTCGGATTGCCGGAACTTCCACCCCACCGCGCGCATGCCCGCGATGTCGCGATTCATCGCCGCATCGGTCAGGCGCGTGAACAGGTCGTCCAGGGTATTGCGCGATGCGACGGGGTTGCCAAGGCTTGCTGCCTGCGTCTCGGGCGCCAAAGATGATCCGGCATCAGCGAGCGAACGCGGGCTCTTCGCGATCTCGCGATGCGGATCGAGGGAATGGAAGTCCCCGGACTTCGCCTGCCGCTCCAGCCGCACGGCGCGGGCATCGTCGAGTTCGGCAACGGTGCGTGGATCGGTGACGCGCGATATCGCAGGGCCCAAGGGGCTGGCCGTGACGCTGGACCATTCACGCTCGCGATGGTCGTATACGTAGTAGAAATGAAGGCCGCCAATGACGTCGGGGTCGGCGTGGGATCGGTCCTGCGATGCCACTGCAGTCGCCGCGGCGAGAGCGCTCATGTAGCGGCTCGTCGGCAATTGCGCGTCGTTGTAATGCACAGCGATATCGCTCATGGTGGCCGTGAGACGGTCGAGGCCCCAAGTGCGGTTGTCGAGCATCTGGTGCCACACGTCCTCGGCGGCCGCCTCGCCGCCGTGGCGGCGTGCGGCCTCTAGCAGGAGGCGAGGGGTCCAGGCGTCGGGGTCGATGCCGACCGTGCGAAAGGCATCGTCATGCGCGCGCTGAACATCGTCGACGGGCAGATTCAGCGCCAGGTCATGCCGCTTGTCAGCCATGTGAATTTGTCGGCGACCGAAATCCCGCTTGACTAAATCCTGGCCGAAGTTTTCCCACTCCCGCTCAGTGAGCGAACGATCGTCGTGCATACGCGCATGGTTCTGCGCGAATGCATTGGCGATGGCGCCCGGCATGTTGTCGTTGCGCACCACGCCGAGCGCGAGCAGACCATAGCCATCATTGCCAGGGTGCTGAGCCAAGTAGTTCCAGTAGAGCTCGCGGTTGCCGTCTTTGGCGTAGCTTTCGAGGATGTCCATGTCTTGCCGATTCAGTTCTGCCATGCTGCTTTCTTTCGGTGGTCAGCGGTAAGTTCAGTGGACGCGGTACTCTTCAGCAATCCCCGGGTGCGATCCTCGATGCGTTTCCAGTCCTCGAGGAAGATTCGTGTGTAGCTGAGCGAAAGCGCAATCTTGTCCTGTGGAATCAGGAAGTCATGCGTACATATGGCCACTCGGGGCGAATCATCTCTGAGCAGCCGATTCCCCTGGAGAGTGAAGCCATCGGGCTGCAAGTGAGAAGCGCATTTGATGACCGTGGTGAGCCGGCCCTGGGCATCGCGCACCAGATACCTATCCTCCTGGTCCTCCAGTCGCGCACGGTACGGGTGGCCGTCCTCGCGTTCCCGCAGTTTGGCGTAGGCGAGGAATCTTTCGCGACTGACGTAGTACGGCGTCAGACCGAACCGTTGCGGCTGTTCGTCCATCATGTCCAAGCGTTCGGAAGGATCCTGATAGGCGAGCGTGTTCTCGGACGCATGCGGACGAATCGCTTTCTCGAGCCGTCCCGCCATGGGGACACGATCCACATAGCGGGGGGAGATCGCGATTGATTTCTGGAAGGTCTCCATATCCTGCTGCGAGCGCTTGCCCGGAGCCAGCGGCTGGAGATCTGGCCACTGCACCATCAGGGTGAAATTGCCCTGGAAGTCCGGCCCCATCTGATCGCGGAAATAGTTGGCCGGAATCATGTAGCGATGCGGCCCCAGGCGAGCCTCGACGGGCTTGTCGTTGTAGCCTTCCCAGCGGTATTTGGCGGGCGGTGCCTTTGAGAAGGTCGAGGACGCCTCTGGGGGCACGGCTGCACACGCCGCAAAGGCCATGCAGGCGAGCAGCAACAGGCACCGCTGCAAGCGGCTGCCCCAATAAATGGAGAGTGTCATTCTTATCATCGGTATTTCCGAAAGCTCCCTCGGCCCCGCCTCCCTAAAAGAAAAAGCAGAACCGCCGGGTCGTGCCTCCCAGCGACGACCTCGGTGGATGATACCCAGCGCCATGAGGCAAGCCCCCCCCGAACGAGCCCAACACACCCAAGGGCGCGGTTAGACTTCCCTACCGCTCATGAACACCCCAGCCCTCCAGCGCGGCACCTTCCTCTTCCTGCTGGCGATCGTCACGATCGCGTTCGGCTGGATCCTCTTCCCATTTTTCGGCGCAGTGATGTGGGGCGTCGCACTGGCGATCCTGTTCACGCCGATCTATCGGCTCCTCGTGAAGAAGATGCGCGGCCGGCGCAACCTGGCCGCGATCACCACCCTGCTGATGGCCATGGTCATCGTCATCATTCCGCTCACGATCATCACTGTGTCGCTGGTCGAGGAGGTGGCGATCGTCACCCAGAAGGTCCGCTCGGGCGACATCAGTTTCACCAGCTATTTCCAGCAGGTCGTGAACGCCTTGCCGCACTGGGCGCTCGACCTGCTCAACCGCTTCGGCCTGGGCAACCTCGAAGGCTTGATCAGCCGCATATCCCAATCCGCTCTCAAGGGCAGCCAGATGATCGCCTCGCACGCGGTCGCCATCGGCCAGAACACCTTCGAGTTCCTGGTGAGCTTCGGGCTCATGCTGTATCTGCTCTTCTTCCTGCTGCGCGACGGCGGCGATCTGTCGAAGGTCGTTCGCGATTCGCTGCCGCTGGCAAAGCCTCACACGCACCACCTGCTCAACAAGTTCACGACCGTGATCCGGGCGACCATCAAGGGCAACATCGCCGTCGCCGCAACGCAGGGCATCATCGGCGGAGCGGCTTTTTCCTTCTTCGGCGTGCAGGGCGCCCTGCTCTGGGGCACGCTGATGGCTTTCCTGTCACTGCTGCCGGCGGTCGGCGCAGCACTGATCTGGACGCCCGTGGCGATCTACTTCCTGGCGATCGGCGCGATCGGCAAGGGACTGGGGTTGATCTTCATCGGCGTCTTCGTGATCGGGCTGGTCGACAACATCCTGCGCCCCCTGCTTGTCGGCAAGGACACGCAGATGCCCGACTACATCGTGCTGATGTCTACGATCGGCGGCCTCTCGATCTTCGGCATCAACGGCTTCGTGATCGGGCCCGTGATCGCGGCGCTCTTCATGGCGGCCTGGGACCTCTTCGCTTCGTCGAAGAGCGACGAGGACGATGACGGCGCGCCACTGCACAACCCATCGAAATGAACAACCAATGAATCGAAGCGGACGCAGCGTCCAATACGCAACCAGTCCCCTGCTCGCCAGCAAGACCCCTGTCTGGCGCAGCAAGTTCATCGTGGCCGCCATCGCGTTGGGCTTTCTCGTGCTGGCCGCGCGCGCCTTCTATGTGGAGGTGATCGGCAACGAGTTCTTCCAGCACCAGGGCGAAGTGCGCTTCGCCCGGACGCTCGAACTCCCGGCCAACCGCGGCCGCATCCTTGATCGCAACGGCGACCTCCTCGCGTCCGATATTCCGGCGCCCAGCATCTGGGCGATCCCGGAAGACGTCGACCCCGCCGATCCGGCCACGCAGCCGAAGTTGAAGAAGCTGGCTGAATTGCTCGGCATCCCGCAGGCGGAACTCACGCGCAAGCTGAATGACGACGACAAGAGCTTTGTCTGGCTCAAGCGGCAGGTGGACGACACGGTCGCCAAGCAGATCGCCGCGCTCGACATCAAGGGCGTCTACCAGCGGCGGGAATACAAGCGCCAGTACCCTGCCGGCGAGTCCGCCGCGCATGTGGCCGGCTTCACCAACGTCGAGGACGTCGGCCAGGAAGGCATCGAACTCGCTTTCGACAAGGAACTCGCCGGCAAGGCCGGCTCGCGCCGCGTGATCAAGAACCGACTGGGCGCCGTGGTCGAGGACGTGGGCGAGCAAGTGCCGCCGATCGAAGGCCACGACATTCAGCTCAGCCTGGACGACCGCATCCAGGCCGTGGCCTATGAAAAGCTGCGCGATGCCGTGGTCGCGAACAAGGCCAGGGCAGGCAGCGCCGTCGTGGTCGACGCCACCACCGGCGAACTGCTCGCGATGGCCAACTACCCGAGCTTCGACCCCAACGACCGGCACAACCTGACTGGCGAGCAGTTGCGCAACCGTGCAATGACCGACGTGTTCGAACCCGGATCGACGATGAAGCCCATCACCGTCGCCACGGCGCTCGAACTCGGTCGCGTCACACCGCAGACGATCATCGACACCAACCCCGGCCGGATCACCGTGTCCGGCGCGACGATCCACGACGACGAGAACTTCGGCGTGCTGACAGTGGAAGGCGTGATCCAGAAATCGAGCAACGTCGGCGCGACCAAGATCTCGCAGCGCATGACTCCCAAGGAGATGTGGGATTCGTACACCTCGCTCGGTTTCGGGCAGAAGCCGCAGACCGTGTTCCCGGGCGCCGTGACCGGGCGCCTGCGGCCGTACAAGTCGTGGCGCCCGATCGAGCAGGCCACGATGTCCTACGGCTACGGCTTGTCGGCCTCGCTGTTCCAGATCGCCCATGCCTACACGGCGTTCGCCAACGGCGGCAAGGTCATTCCGATCACGATGCTGAAGGCCGAAGAGCCGCCGGTGGGCGTGCCGGTGTTCTCCGCGCTGGTTGCGAGCCAGGTGCGCAAGATGATGCACATGGCCGCGGCGCCCGGTGGCACCGCGCCACTCGCGCAGACTGAAGGCTATTCGGTCGGCGGCAAGACCGGCACCGCCCACAAGCAGGTCGGCAAGGGCTACGCCAGCAACAAGTACCGCGCCTGGTACACCGGCATGTCGCCCATCGACAAGCCGCGCGTCATCGTCGCGGTGATGATCGATGAGCCGAGCGCGGGCAAGTACTTCGGCGGGCTGGTGGCGGCGCCGGTGTTCAGCCAGGTGGTGCAGCAGACGTTGCGGATTTTGAATGTGCTGCCCGATTTGCCGGTGGCTTCGCAGGCGCATTAGAGGGTGCAGAAGGCTTGATCTGAATCGTGCACTGGGCCGAAGCGATCAGTTCAATCTTTTAGGAAGGACAATTTCTCTAATAGAAGAACCACATGTATGCAATGAACGCCACCGCCACGATCACTATCGACCAGTAGGCGATTTTCTGAACCTTGCTCAGAGAGTCATACCTCTCCTTGCTCATATTTGGCACACCCATTGCGTCTCCGTTACTTTGAATTTTTTGACTTCAGTTCGAAGCCGTATCCGGCCGGAGAAGTCTGAACACCAGGGGGGAACGAAATCCCCAGTTCGATTGCAGTCTTGCCCCCATAAGAATGGCTTAAGCCACCGCCGACACCAAGAAGGGGGATAGGTGTCGGGGCGAATCCGCCCAATTGAGCGCCGCCGCCGGCAAGAAACTCGCTGGTATCAGTTACACCCCTGCCGTCAATGATTCGGCCCACGAGCAGCGTCACACCTGGCTTCGCTGAATAGGCAGGATAGCTGCGGCTCAAGGACCACTGCCCAGACACTTCGCCATTATGAAGATTCACCGCAATGCCCCCGGACGCCACGTAGAGCCCGACCTGCACACCGACGTAGTCGGGCATGTTCGCCCCTTGCCGATACTGCACTCCAGCTGAGTACTCTCCCGTGTTCCACCCAGGCGCAAATGGACTGCTGGCCGGACCTTGAGGCAACTCCCCAAGGCTTTGCGCGTTCATTCGAACACTCGCTTGTAGCGCGGATTGGGACGCGTAGTAAGCCCTTTGCGCAACATCACGGTAGTCGTTTGCCTCGACATTCAATCCGCGACTGCGCGCCCATTGCTCCGCGTCCTGCAATTGGTTCGCGTCGTGCGACAGCCGGGCTGCCTGCGTCTTGTAGTCCCAGGCGGTTGGTGATGTGTTTGTTTCCTGCACAGCGGGGGACATTCGTCCCATTTGAACGTTGACCAAAGCCCCCGGCCCATAGGCCCGATTCAAAAGATCAGGAATTTCTCGGTCGAGGAAGGCGGACGCGCCATCGTCGAACTTGGACAAAGGTGCCGGAGCGGCTCTTCCCGAGTTGCTTCGCTCAGAATCCGTCAGCGCCGTTTGGTACCCAGAGGTCACCAGCGGCTGCCCCCGGCCACTTCCGCCGCCCAGCATCCCGAAAGGCGAGTACGCCTGGAACTGCCCGAGCACTCCTCGGAAGAACGCCGCAGCCATGGACGGTGCACTCACGATCAGGAGGGTGAGAACCAGCCCCAGCCCACCCTGCTGCAGCGCCAGCGACGTGATGCCCTCGCCGTCGATACCTCCATCACCACCTGCCAACAGCGCCGCGTACTTGGCCAGGAACGCCACTGCCACCGACCGGATCACGTTGTTCGCGAGACCCACCATGAAGCTGAGCACCGCCAGCGAAAACACCGTGCCGATGCCGTAGAACAGCCACTTGCTGAACAGCGACTTCGTCTGCTCGAACAGCAGGCAGATGATGAACAGCGGCCCGAACCCCACGAACAGCGCAATCGCGATCTTGTTGAGCAGCAGAATCGACCCGCCGACCAAGCCCGGCCCGGCAATGCCGATGCCTGAGAACCACTTGGCGCGCTCCTTGGCGCTGTCCACGGAGGGATCACCGCCGCTCGCCAGCGTATCGATCGCCGAGAGCATGCCCTGCATGTAGGCGAGGTTCTTGTCGATACTCTGGTAGGGGCTGACGGAGTCCTGCGAGACCAAGGATGTAATGGCGCCGGCGGTACCGTCAGTGAGCGTCCAGTACAGAGAAGAGGACACGCTGGCCGCGCCGGTGGCGATGCCGATGATGAGCGTGGCCTTGAGCGCATCGCCCACCAACGCCATCATGGGCTGTTGCGTTCGGCCGGTGACGATGCGGTATCCCT